>JANPGL010000062.1:0-2234 GCA_031423915.1 Actinomycetes bacterium
CCTGTCATGGGAATAGCTCGAGCGACGACTCGCAAGGCCGTCGAGCCGGGTGCTGCACGTTGTCAGGCTTCGACCGTCGGCGTCCGCCGGCGGTGCGGCGTCGATGGTTGCTGTTTTGTCGGCTCGACGTGACGTATCGGAGCGTTTCGCCGCCAGTCAGGCGGTACGGACGTTGCTGCTGCGAGTGATCGTGCGGGGAGCGAGCAGCGCTGCGACCACGACCAGTGCGCCGATGGCGCACCCGAACCACGCCATGGAACTTTCGAGGGCGAGTGATTTGCTTAAGAACTCGGTCTGCACGGCGCCTACGAACCCGGCCATGGCAGCCGCGGCGCCGAAGAGGATTGCGCCATTGCGTGAGCTGATGCTGCCGGCGAGCAACAGTGCGCCGCCGAGAGCGACCTCGATCACTCTTAGAAGAGCCGTGTGTGAGAACCAGAGCGAAGCGGACCGCGCCTGCTCGGGCCGTTCCCGCGCTGTCGACTCCATGGTGGCGGGCAGTCGCGCACAAGGCAGGCTGCACCCGCCCGTGAGACAGCCAGGCTCCGCGCTGTGCGAGACCACGAGGTCGCAGTTCTGGCCGCCGAAGCCGGAGCCGCTGTTGCGCGCGTGCGGCTCGGATCCCGATTCCTGCGCATCGCGAAGAGCGGTGACAACTTCGCCACCGACGTCGACGGGGCGGTCGAGGACAGCCATACTCGATGTGGTGCACCGCAACCGCCCGATGGACGGTGTCACGGCCGAGGAGTCAGGTGAGGACCGGGCCCGTAGGACAGGCTCGAAGATGGCTCGTTGACCCCCTCTTTGGCACGGTGAACTACGCCGCCGGCACGGGACCGGTCGGCGTCAATGTCGCCCTGCGGGAGGTGGGTCAGCTCACTGGCGCCGCTGTGGCTGATCCCCTGGCTGGTGAGGTGATCTGGATCGATGGTCATCGGTCGTTCGTCCGACAAGGGACCACCGATCGCCTCGCGGTCCCCGAAACGACACTGCGGTTGGTCGACGTCAAGCTCGATGCTCCGACACCCACGCCGCACACCACGAGAACCGTGCGGGTTGTCGCCGAGCCCCAGTTCCAGATCCACTTCCGACCGCGGGTGTCGGCGACCTCGCTCGCCCTGGCATGGGTTGCCGTCGGCAAGCGCGCCGCCTACGTGACCGAGGGTGACATGCTCGACAACGTGCACTTCGCCGCGGCGATCGCGGTCTGCCTCGCGGCCGGATGCGTGGTCACCAACCGGTCGGGCGGATCGTGGCACCGCCGCGATGGTGGGCTGATGGCAACCGGAGACGAGGCGATCCTCTCGGCGCTCGTTGCCCAGATCGGAAATTCGAACGCGCTGGGCGACCAGCGGCCGCGGTGAACGAACGCGTTGGAGCACACGGCGGCTGAACGAGCACGTCGTGCGCGGGTCACGGCCTCCGCGGCAGCCGAGGGGGACTCGTGCGGTCGGGGACGGTGGGCGGCAAAGCTGGTTGGGTGCCCGTGGCGTACCCGCCGCTGTGGGCTGCAGGCGGTGCGGTGGGAGCGGTCGACGTACAGCCCTTCTTCGGGCGACAATCGCGTATGCGGATCGAGTACCAGGGTTCACTCGCTGGCGCTCATCTGTTCGCCGTGTTGCTCGCCCGCAATGGTGTAGACGCCGAGTTCGACGTGCCCCACACGCTGGCGGGAGGCAACGATGGCGTGGTGCGCGTCGTGGCCAACGTGGGACAGGGCTTGTTGGACGCCGTCGACGCCATCGTGATCCGTGGTCGCATCGACCGTTGCACGCGCCGCCTCCGCGACGACCACGTCAACGCGCAGGTACGTGTCATCGACAGTGACGCCAGCGGCGGCGGCGACCCGCTGCCGTGACCCGGGGTTGTCACAGTGGCCTCCGGCGCGGGCGCCCGCTGAGCGGAACGCACGCCCGACGAGGCGTCGATTCCCCGGCAACGGTGACGCTCGGAGAGCAAGCGGAGGTCGGGCTGTCGATCGGCGCAGTCTTTTGGCGAAGGCTCGCACGTGGACCAAACTGGAGGGCGTGGCTGTGTTGCTTCGGCATGCGCTCCGACGAGATCTTGGGGCGATCGTCGGCCTGTGGGTCGATGCTTTCACCGATGATCCTTTCCTGCGGTGGATCCAGCCGGACGATCGGCGATGGCCGGCTTTCGGCACCGCATGGATGACGTTCGTCGCCGATCTCGTCTTTGAACGCAACCACACCTATGCAGCCGATCCGGTCGACGTG
>JANPGL010000063.1:0-1691 GCA_031423915.1 Actinomycetes bacterium
CGGCGTGGTCACCCGCGACCTCGCGCCGATGGTTTCGGCCACGCACGGCTGGCAGCCGATCGTTCCATCGGACGAGACGTACCACGGGCGGCCGTGGTCCAAACCGATCGCGGGCGTTCTCCTCTGGGATCGGGCATCGACCGAACACAGGGCGTCGGACCCAACGGCAGATCGACGCTCGCCGGCAATAGGGTGGGTCCCGTGGACGAGAACGAACTGCTGACGGTGACTACGACGGAGGCTGGTCTCCGGGTGCGAGGAGAGCTCGATGCGGGGAGCTCGTGGGTGTTGCGCGATCAGCTGGACCCTCTCCCGCAGGGCGATGGCGGCGGAGTCGTGGTCGACATGGCCGGTGTGTCGTTCGTGGACTCGAGCGGACTTCGCGTGCTGATCGATGCGCATCTGCGCGCCGAACGCCACGGGCGATCCCTGGTGCTGGTGGAACCCTCGCCCGCCGTCCGCCGCTTGCTTGAGATCAGCGGCCTCGAGGGAGTGCTCCAAGTTCGCCCGTCCGGGTCCTGAACGGGCCTCTGCGCGGTTCGTACGGCGACCGCACATCTCGACGACACCTGAGACCGGCGGTTCGTCGCCGAACAGCGTGTCCCTCAGCTACGGCTCGCTGACCGGTAAGGAGTCGACGAGCGGGACGTGGAACCAGATGGCCTTGCCGCCCGGACGGCGCTCAATGCCCCATTCGCTGGCCAGACGGTCCACGATCTTCAGCCCGCGACCGCCCGGCTCAGCATCGTCTGCGCGGCGGATGCCGGGCAGGACCATCGATTCATCGTGCACCTCGACCCGGAGCGTCGTGCCATGGACCTGGACGATGACCTGAGGACTGCTGTGAGCGTGCGTCACGGCATTGGTCACGAGCTCGGACACCATGAGATGGACATCATCCCAAGTCGGTCCTGTCCGTTCCCCGAGAAACGACGAGACGAAACGTCGGGCTGCACCGCTGCTGGTAGGCGAAGCCGGCAACACGGTGCGGGCGCTCGTTACGACCGGCTCGATCGCCTCCAGAGCCCCTAGCACGGCGAGCAGCTCGCGACGGAACTCCTTCGGACCGAGGCCCTTCTCGAGGTAGCCGACCGCTCCGCCACGCAGAAGACCGGCGGCGAAGGGGGCCCGCCTGAACCCGGAAAGCACCACGATCCGAGCGTGCGGGGCGACCGCGCGCAGTCGGGGCAGAGCCTCGATACCGTCCATCTCCGGCATGGCCAGATCGAGCACGATCGCGTCGGGCTGCAGGTCGAGCGCCAAAGCCACCCCGCGGGCGCCGTCGCCCGCCTCGCCGACCACCGCCAGCCGGGAGTCGGCCTCGAGCGCCTGCGCGAACAGGGAACGCAGCGGCACCGTGTCGTCGACCAACAACACTCGATAGCGAGGTCCCGGTCCGGTCACGACGACGCCGGCCGACCACGGCGGACGGAACCGGGCGCGCCCAGATCGCGGTCGTCGACGAGCAACCCCGTGATGATCGACTTCGAGGTTTCGAGCGTGCGCTCCAACTCGGCTGCGGCCAGGTCGTATTGCTCGAGCTCCAACGCCAGCTTGGCCGTCGCCAGGCCTTGGACCACCCCGTCGTGCAGCTCGAGCGCCTGTCGGCGCCGGATCTCGAGGTCGTCGAACAGTGCGGCACCGCGCACCAGGGCCGGGAGCCGCCCGCGCAGCGACCAGTACCAGACGCC
>JANPGL010000064.1:0-4014 GCA_031423915.1 Actinomycetes bacterium
GGGGGGGGCGGCCGCAGGGGCCCTGGGCCACCCCGGGGGCCCTGCCCCCGCCCCCCCGCCCCCCCCGGGGGGGGGGGCGGCGCCCCCGCGTCCGGGGCCCCGACGCCGTACCCGCGGGCCTGCCGGGTGGAGCCGTGCACGCCGTTCACCACACCGAGCACGCCGTAGCCGCCGAGCGCGGCCGGGAAGAGGTCGAGGCCATCGTTCGGCCCCGGTCCGGGCGGCGCCTCGGCCGCGCTGAACGCGCTGGCACCGGTCGGCGGCAACCCCGCTCCCGTGTACTGGACGATGGTGGGCGACGTCGCCGTGGTCGTCTGCCCGGCCACGATCGCGGCACCATTGGCGGCGTCGGCCGAGCGGGTGGCCACGACCGCCACGCCTGCAGCTGCCGTGGCCCCGGCCGCGGCGAGCCGCTTCAGCGCCTGGCGTCGGTTGGCGACCGGCTCCACGGGCTTCGGATCGCCGGCGGTCTCGGGGGTGTCGGGCGTCTCGTCGGTCATCGGGGCTCCTCAGGGGTGGGGTCCGGGCCGGGCCAGGGGTCTAGCAGCCCGGCCCGGCCGTGTCGGGTCGCGCCGGCTTCGCGGCGCGATCGAACCCCCTACGCCCTAGGCTGCCGGGTTCATGGCCGCACCGTCCTTCGTCCCGATCGAACCCGTCGACGAGCCCCGCGCCTACCGGTCGCCGGAACACGTCCCCGACGCCTGGGCGGCCGACCGTCCGGGCGACCTCGCCGGCCGCCAGCCCGCCGGTACCCGCCTGGGGTTCCAGGGCCCCGACCAGGGTTTCGGCGTGAAGCTGGCCAACGGCTTCCGTGACCGGCTCCAGCTCACGCCGGGCGAGTCGGCCGACGATGCGGTCCGTGGCTGCCTGAACGTGGCGCTGCGCCGTGCCTCCCTGTACGGGCGGGCGCCGGTGGTGTACGACCTGACGATCGCCTTCACCATGTGGGGCTACCTCGACCCTGCAGCGCCGGCCGAGCTGGTGACCCGCCGCAAAGCGCTGTTCGCCGGCGTGGGCCACACGGCGCAGCACTACGCCGAGGGCCGCGCCGTCGCCGAGTCGGTGCCCGAGGCGACGCTGCGCATGACCCCCGCGCAGGTCGACCAGGCCTATCCGTCGGGGTGGGCGGCGCTCGTCGGGGCGTAGCCCTGACGACGCCTCGTCAGCCCGGCAACGGGTTGAGGGCGGCGGCCGGCGACGAGGTGTCGGCTGGCGACAGCACGCACGTCGCGGTGCGCGCCCCGGCGTCGAACGCGGCGCGCTCGGGTAGCTGGACGTGCAGGCTGAACGCCCCGTTTGCGCCGGGCGAGTAGGCCGCGGCGGTCATCCACTGCACGGCGGCGGTGCGGCACGCCGTGGCCAGGACGACGGCCGGGTGGTCGGGCGGCGTGGCGACGGTGACGGTCTCGTAGATCCGGGGGTCGGCGGGGATCGGCACCGCGACCGGGGCGTGGAAGGCGTGGGCCAGCGTGCACGGGGTGGGCAACGTGTCGAGCGCGGCCGGCACGAAGTCGGGCCCTGGCGCCGTGCGGTTGGCGCACTCGCCGACCGCCAGCGCCCGATGGGCGCTGACGGGCACAGGGCCGCCCGTGCCCGTGCATGGCTTCGTGCACGACGCCAGGCGGTTGTCGATGCCGGCGACGATCTTGGTCATCGCGGCGTCCGCCTCGGCCAGCGCTGCCGGTTCCACGGCAGGCTCGGCGATGCGCTGACGCACCTCGACCGCCACGCTCATCGGGCCGCGTGCGACGACGACCTCCACGGTCGAAACGGTCGCTCCCACGGGCCGGTGCACGAACGCCAGGGCGCCCGGGACCGAGCTCGCCACAGGGGTGGGCCCTTCGGCGGGATCGATGCGGAAGGCGCGGGTGGCCAGCCAGGCGGCGGCATCGGCGTCGGTGCCGTGCACGCTGAGCACGGCCCGCCGCACCAGGCCCGGCACGACCCGCGCCTCGAACGCCACCTGCTGGAGCATGCGGGTCCGCACGACGAGCGCGGTCACGTCGGTGGCCCCGGCGGTGCCCGACGGGACGCCGACCACCAGCGACGGGAACGGAGCGGCGCCGTCGGCCGCCGGGGCGAGCAGCCCCGCCGTGCCGACCACGGCCCACAGGTCGGCCGGCACGATCGGCGAGGCGGGCAGCGTCGTGGTCGTCGGGGCCACGGTCGTCACGGGCGCCGTGACCGCGGCGCCCTGGCTGGGTCGCTCCGCTCCGGAGCAGGCCGACAGTGCGACGGCGATCGTCGTGACGGCCGCCGCCAGCTTCGACCCGTGTCGCGTTCGCATCCCCCCAGCTTGCCCGACCGGGACACCTGTCGGCCGGACGGGCGTCGACCCTCTGCAATGCTGCGGGCTGTGACACCCGCACAGCGTTGGGCCGAGGCGCTCGAGTCCTGGGCCATTCCCGACGAGATCCTGGGGCAGGCGCCCGAGGACCCCTGGGTGCACCCGCCGGCCATGTTCCGTGCCGACCCGGCCAATGACCCCACCGACACGCCGTCGCACCGCTTGGCCCGGGCCGCGCTGGCGGGCGGCGGGTCGGTGCTCGACGTCGGCGTGGGCGGCGGCCGCTCGTGCCTGCCGCTCGTGCCGCCCGCCACCGAACTGCTCGGCGTCGACGAGCAGGCGGCCATGCTCGAGCAGTTCTCGGCGACGGCCGCGGCGCGGGGCGTGACGGTGTCGACCTTCCAGGGGCGCTGGCCCGACGTGGCCGACGACGTGCCGATCGCCGACGTGGTCGTGTCGCACCACGTCGCCTACAACGTGGCCGCCATCGAGCCGTTCCTGCAGAGGCTCACCGACCACGCCCGCCGGCTGGTGGTGGTGGAACTGCCCGAGCGGCACCCGACGTCGTGGATGAACCCGTTGTGGGAGCGTTTCTGGTCGCTGCCGCGGCCCACCGAGCCGTCGGCGGCGCTCTTCGTCGAGGTGGTCCGTTCGCTCGGCTGGGTGCCCGAGGTGGCCTGGGCGGAGCGTCGCCCGCGCGCCGCGGGCGAGGAGCACACGCCCGAGTTCGTGGCGTTCGTGCGGCGCCGTCTGTGCCTGCCGCCACAGCGCGACGACGAGGTCGCCGTCGCGCTCCGCGAGCTTCCGACGGCCGGGATGCACCGGGTCGCCACGGTGGCCTGGCGCCCGCGCTGAACCCGTCACACCGGTTTGGTTCCCCCGGTGAACGAATCGGGTCGCGACGCGAGGCAGAATGTCCGTTATGCAACAGATGACGCTCA
This sequence comes from Actinomycetes bacterium, assembly GCA_031423915.1. Lineage (GTDB taxonomy): Bacteria > Actinomycetota > Acidimicrobiia > Acidimicrobiales > Ilumatobacteraceae > JANMAT01. Next base: position 3,229 of record JANPGL010000064.1, read on the forward strand.
GCCAGGAGCAGCACGAGCTGCGTTCGTTCGTTCGGCGGTTCGCCGAGGACAAGATCGCGCCGCTGGCCGCCGGCATCGACGCCTCGGGCGAGTTCTCGTGGGAGGCGTTCCGCGCGCTCCAGTCGATGGAGCTGACCGCGCTCTCGTACCCCACGGAGTACGGCGGTGCGGGGGCCTCGACGGTGGAACAGGCCATCGTGTGCGAGGAGCTGGCCCGGGCGTGTGCGTCGACGGCGCTGGTGTTCCTCATCTCGAAGCTCGGCATGCTGCCGGTCATCAACTTCGGAAGCGACGAGCTGAAGGCGAAGTACCTGCCCAAGATCTGCACGGGTGAGAGCCAGGCCAGCTACGCGCTGTCCGAGCCCGACGCCGGCAGCGACGTGGCCGCCATGACCACCAAGGCCGTGCGCGACGGCGACGAGTACGTGATCAGCGGCACCAAGTGCTGGATCACCAACGGTGGCATCTCGGACCTGTACACGGTGTTCGCCAAGACCGACACCACCATCGGGCACCGAGGCATCAGCGCGTTCGTGGTCGAGAAGGACTGGGGCGTCCAGATCGACAAGCTCGAGCACAAGCTCGGCATCAAGGGATCGCCCACGGCGATCATCCGGCTCGACGAGGTTCGCGTGCCGAAGGAGAACCTGATCGGCGAGGAGGGCAAGGGCTTCTACTACGCCATGCACACCCTCGACCGCAGCCGTCCCACGGTGGGCGCCCAGGCCGTCGGCATCGCCCAGGGCGCGCTCGACTACGCCATCGGCTACATGAAGGACCGCAAGA
>JANPGL010000065.1:0-1665 GCA_031423915.1 Actinomycetes bacterium
ACCTCGTCGTCGACGACCCCGCCGCGGTCCTCGCCTACGCGCTGTCGTTCCCGCCCGGCGAGACCGCCACACCGGACCAGCGCGCCGCCTTGGCAGCAGCCGTGGACCGGCAGTTCGTCGACGGCCGGATGCGCATCCGCACCCGCTCGGGCGTCTTCGTCTGCCGCCACCCCCGCCCCCGATTTGACGAGGAACTTAGAGGGTTAGCGGATAGGTGAGTGTTTGGCGTGATCGATGAGCTTGATGATGATCAGGATCGCGATCGTGAACGCCAGTTGTGCGTGGCGGTGTTCGGTGCAGCGGTCGGTGTTGCGGCGCATTTGCCCGTAGTCCGAGATCCATGAGTTGGTGCGCTCGACGGTCCAGCGTTTGCCGGTGAACTTCGGTGGGGACACGATCGCGTCGGGTTGACCGCGCGGTCGTTTGCGGGCGATGCATTCGTCGGACAGATCGCGCTCGGCGAGTTGGGCGCGGACGTTCTTGTTGTCGAACCCGCGGTCCAGGTGCAGCCAACGGATCCGCTCACGCAGCTCTGGGGGGACACGGTCGATGGTCACTGCGAGCAGCACCGAGTCCTGCCGGTTGGCGCCGTCGATCATCCATCCGACGGGGACACCGTTGGCGTCAACGATGATCAGCCACTTCCAGCCGAGCTTGCCGCGGTCACACGGATTAGGGCCACTACCAGGACCTCCACACGGTGCTTTGTGCAGCGATCCGTCTGCTGCGGTGTGTTCCAGGTCCAACAAGCCGGCCCGGTCGTAGTCGGCGAGCGCGTCGAGGAACAACGTGTCGAACAGTCCCGCGGCGAGCCACTCATTGCGCCGAGCTCGCAGTGTCGTGTCCGACACCTGCCAGTCGAGCACGGCTTCGGCGGACTGCCACGAACAACCGGTGATCAGCCGGATCAGGATCCCTTTGAAGCACAGCCAGTCCGATGCCCGGCGGCGGTGACATCCCAACGGATGGTTATCGCTGGGACGCGGGATCAGGTCCTTCATTCGGTCCCACACGTGATGCACCACTTCGGGCTCGAACGCGCGCATGATGAGTACCTCCACCGGTCGGGGTTGTTGGATTCGCACTCGTCATAAAACACGAGCCTCCGCCCCGACCGGTGGATCCTCACCCCAAGCCGTCACCTATCCGCGCGGCCTCTAAGTTCCTCGTCAAGAGGGGTCAGTCGGCGTAGAAGTCGGGGAGGTGCTTCAGCTTCGGGTTGTTGCTGAACACCTCGATGGGCAGCGAGGGATCCAGCCGCATCGCCCGCTGCAGGATGCGCACCTGCGTGTGCTGGTTGTACTCGGCCATCGTGATGGCCCAGCCGTCGCGCCCGGCGCGCGCAGTCCGGCCGCTGCGGTGCAGGTAGTCCTTCACATCGCCGGCGGGCTCGTAGTGGATCACCGCGCCGATGTCGTCCACGTCGATGCCGCGGGCGGCCACGTCGGTGGCCACGAGCACACTGAGCTCACCGTCGATGAAGCGCTTGAGGGCACGCTCGCGGGCGGCCTGGGCGAGGTCGCCGTGGATGGCCGCGGCGCGGACACCGAGCTCCTGCAGGTTGTGCTCGACCCGGTCGCACGTGCGCTTCGTCTGGCAGAAGACGATGGTCTTGTCCATCGCCGACGCGATGGTGGCGACGACGCGGTCCTTGTCCATGTGGTG
>JANPGL010000066.1:0-15896 GCA_031423915.1 Actinomycetes bacterium
TCGTGAAGTGCGGGCGAAAGGTGCGCGCGTCCACCTCGCGCCCACGGTCAACCTGCACCGCACCCCGACCGGGGGCCGCAACTTCGAGTGCATGAGCGAGGACCCCTGGCTCACGTCGCGCATCGCCGTCGCCTACGTGCGCGGCCTGCAGGCCGAGGGCGTGGCGTCGTGCATCAAGCACTTCGTGGGCAACGACACCGAGTTCGAGCGCAACTCGATCGACTCCCAGATCGACGAGCGCACGCTGCGCGAGCTGTACCTCGTCCCGTTCGAGGCCGCCGTCAAGGAGGCCGGCGTCCAGGCCATCATGACGTCGTACAACCGCATCAACGGGCCGTTCGCCGCCGACAGTCGCGAGCTGCTCGAAGGCCTGTTGCGTCGGGAGTGGGGCTTCGACGGTCTCGTGATGAGCGACTGGTTCGGCCTGCACTCCACCGTCGCCGGGGTGCTGGCCGGACTCGATCTCGAGATGCCCGGCCCCACCCAGCACCGCGGGACCAAGCTGATGGCCGCGGTGGAGGCGGGCGAGGTGCCGGTCGAGGCGATCCGCGCCGCAGCCCGAAACGTGATCGCCGCCATCGTGCGCACCGGCGCGCTCGACGACGGCGGCCCCGGTGACGAGACGACGCGGGACGAGCCGGCCGACCGGGCGCTCGTGCGCCGGGCCGCGGCGGCCGGCGCGGTCCTGCTGCGCAACGAGGGCGGCGCGCTGCCGATCGACCCGGCCGTCGCCCGTCGCGTGGCGGTCATCGGGCCGAATGCCGTGCGCGGCCAGATCATGGGCGGCGGCTCGGCGCAGGTGACACCCGTGCACGTCGGCCAGCCGCTCCCGTCGCTCACGACATGGCTCGAGGGTGCCGGCGCCTCGGTGACCGCCGCCGCAGGCTGCCTGACCCACAAGTACCTGCCGCCGCTGCCGCTTCGTCTCTGCACGAACGGTTCGGTGTCGTTCTTCGACGATCCCGACGACGTGGACCGCGCCGGGGCGGTGCCGGCCAAGGTCGGCGAGCTCCGTTCGGCGCACTTCATGTGGACGGAGGACCCGATCGGCTCGGGCGCCACCACCTGGGGCGCGGTCGTCGCGGCGGACTTCACCCCCGACGAGTCGGGTGAGTGGTCGTTCGCCGAAACGTCGATCAGCAACGCGCAGTTCTACGTCGACGGCGAGCTGCTGCTCGACAACACCGACGTGAAGCCGGGCGGGTCGTTCTTCGGCATGGGTAAGGCCGAACTGTCGGGCACGATCGCCCTCGAGGCCGGCCGGGCCTACCGCATCGAGCTGCGCCTGCGGCGCTTCCCCAACGGCCAGACGATGAGTGGCCTCCACATCGGGGCGTTCCCACCGGTCAAGGTCGACCTCATGGCCGAGGCCCTCGACGCCGCGGCGGCCGCCGACGTGTCGATCGTCATCGTCGGCACCAACGCCGACTGGGAGAGCGAGGGTTGGGATCGAGACGACCTCGACCTGCCCGGTCGCCAGGACGAGTTGGTGCGCCGGGTGGCCGAGGTGTCGCCCCGGACCGTCGTCGTGGTGAACGCGGGGTCGCCGGTGGCCATGCCCTGGCTCGACGAGGTCGACGCGGTGCTGGTGGTCTGGTTCCCCGGCCAGGAGTTCGGGGATGCCCTCGTCGACGTGCTGGCCGGCACCGTCGAGCCCGAGGGCCGCCTGCCCGTCACGTTCCCGCGCCGCATGGTCGACACGCCGGCGTCGGAGCACCACCCGGGCCGCAACGGCGTGGCGCCGTACGTCGAGCGTCGCCTGATGGGCTACCGCTGGTACGACACCATCGGGCGCGACCCGCTGTTCCCGTTCGGCTTCGGGCTGGGCTACGCCGTCACCAGCATCGCCTCGGCCGCGGTGCTCGACGAGCACCACGTCGAAGTGCAGGTGGCCAACGCCGACGCCGGTCGTGACGGGGTGACCGTCGTGCAGGTGTACGCCCACCGGCTCGAGCGCGACGGGCTGCCACCCGACGAGCCCGAGCAGCGCCTCGTCGGTTTCGCCAAGGTGGCGGTGCCGGCGGGCAGCACGGTGACCGCGCTCGTGGACCTCGACCCCCGCTCGTACCAGGGCTGGAGCGTCGAACAGCACGCCTGGGTGGATCATCCGGGGGCGTTCGAGCTCCGGGTCGGCACCTCGTCGCGCCACGTCGCCGCCCGGCTCACCACGCGGGGCTGAAACGAGCCCACACGGGTGGGTAGTGGGAACGTTCGTGTTGCTAATGTCGGCCGGGCCGCGCCGGGCGGCCCATCGGGACGGTGACATGAGCGACGAGGCACCAGCGGGCACGGCGAGGCGGCGTCGAGGCGGTCGCCAGGAGGGTGGTCGCTCGCGCCTGCCCGAGCAGCGCCCGTTCGCCCAACCCCGCCTGCGCTACCGGCCCACCGAGGTGGTCTCGGCCGACGAGCTCGAATCGATCCATGACGCGTCGCTGCGCATCCTCGAGACGATCGGCATGGACTTCCTCGACGGCGAGGCGCGTTCGCTGCTCGCCGCGGCGGGGGCCGACGTGGAAGAGGGGACGCAGCGCGTCCGGTTCGACCGGGCCCTGGTGCTCGAACATGTGGCGAAGGCGCCGTCGCACTTCACGCTTCACGCCACCAACCCGGCCCACTCGCTGCAGATCGGCGGCGATTGGATCGCCTTCGGCTCGGTGGCCAGCGCTCCCAACGTCGCCGACCTCGACGGCGGCCGTCGTGTGGGCAACCGGGCCGACTACCAGAACCTCGTGAAGCTCTCGCAGCTGTTGAACTCGGTCCACTTCCTGGCCGGGTACCCCGTGGAGCCCGTCGACATCCATGCGTCGGTCCGTCACCTCGACGCCACGTTCGACGCCCTCACCCTGTGCGACAAGCCGATCCACGCCTACAGCCTCGGTCGGCAGCGCAACGACGACTGCCTCGAGATGGTGCGCATCGCCCGGGGCATCGACGCCGAGACGCTGGACCGGGAGCCGTCCATCTTCACGGTCATCAACTCGTCGTCGCCGCTCCGGCTCGACGCCCCGATGCTGCAGGGCATCCTGCGCTTCGCCGAGCGCAACCAGGTGGTGGTGCTCACGCCGTTCACACTGGCCGGTGCCATGGCTCCGGTGACGCTCGCCGGCGCTCTGGCCCAGCAGAACGCCGAGGCGCTGGCCGGCATCGCGTTCGCCCAGATGGTGCGCCCCGGAGCGCCGTGCGTGTACGGCGGGTTCACGTCGAACGTCGACATGCAGTCGGGGTCGCCGGCGTTCGGCACGCCGGAGTACATGCGGACCGCCATGATCGGCGGCCAGCTGGCCCGCCGCTACGGCCTGCCCTATCGCTCGTCGAACGTGTGCGCCGCCAACGCCGTCGACGCCCAGGCCGCCTACGAGAGCGTGTTCTCGCTGTGGGGCGCGGTGATGGGCGGGGTGAACCTCATGATGCACGGCGCCGGCTGGATGGAGGGCGGCCTCCACGCCAGCTACGAGAAGATGATCCTCGACGCCGAACTGCTCCAGATGGTCGCCGCCTTCTGCGACCCGGTGGTGGTCGACGAGTCGACGCTGGCCGTGGACGCCATCGCCGAGGTCGGCCCGGGCGGTCACTTCTTCGGGGTCGGACACACGCAGGAGCGGTTCCGTACGGCCTTCCACCACCCCATGCTGTCGGACTGGCGCAACTTCGAGACGTGGGCCGAGGCCGGGCGCCCGGAGGCCGCCGGGAAGGCCAACGCCGTGTGGAAGGAGCTGCTCGCCGCGTACGAGCCGCCACCGCTCGACGAGGCGTGCCGCGCGGAGCTCGAGGCGTTCGTGGCCCGCCGCAAAGCCGAGGGTGGCGTAGCCACCGACTACTAGGGATATCGATGATCAGGAGAACGAGCACGTGAAGTCGTCCGCACAGGTCGTGGTGATCGGTGGCGGGGTGGTGGGCGCCAGCGTGCTCTACCACCTCACCGAAGCCGGCTGGTCCGACGTGGTCCTGCTGGAACGCAAGCAGCTCACCGCCGGGTCGACGTGGCACGCCGCCGGCGGCATGCACACGCTGAACGGCGACCCCAACGTGGCTCGCCTCCAGCAGTACACGGTCAACCTGTACAAGAAGATCGAGGCCCAGTCGGGCCAGGCCTGCTCGATCCACCTGCCGGGCGGCCTGATGCTGGCCGACACGCCCGAGCGCATGGACTGGCTGCGCATGGCCCAAGCGCGCGGTCGCTACCTCGGCATGGAGCTCGAGCTCATCTCGATGACGGAGGCGGCCGAGCTCAACCCGCTCATGGATCCCTCCTACTTCGTGGGCGCGCTGTACGACCCCGACGAGGGAAGCGTCGACCCGTACGGCGTCACGCACGCCTACGCCATCTGCGCGCGCCAGGCCGGTGCCGAGGTGTACACCGACACCTGGGTCACCGACTTGGCCCAGCGGGCCGACGGCACGTGGGACGTGATCACCGACCACGATCACACCATCCACGCCGAGCACGTCGTCAACGCCGGCGGCCTGTGGGCGCGCGAGGTCGGGCGCATGGCGGGGCTCGAACTGCCGGTGCTGGCCATGGCCCACCACTACCTGATGACCGAGCCGATGGACGAGGTCATCGCCCACAACGAGCGAACCGGGCGCGAGCTGCCCCACATGATCGACTTCTCCGGCGAGATCTACGCCCGCCAGGAGGGCAAGAGCATGCTGCTCGGCACCTACGAGCAGGTCAACCAGCCGTGGGCTCCGAAGGAGACGCCGTGGGACTTCGTGTTCCAGCTGCTGCCTCCCGACCTCGACCGCATCGCTCCCGAGCTCGAGCGTGGCTTCGCCCACTTCCCGGCCGTCGGGCGTGCCGGCATCCAGAAGGTGGTCAACGGCCCCTTCACGTTCTCGCCCGACGGCAACCCGCTCGTCGGCCCGGTCCGCGGCCTGCGCGGCTACTGGGTGGCGTGCGCGGTCATGGCGGGCCTGTCGCAAGGCGGCGGCGTGGGACTGTCGCTGGCGAACTGGATGGTCAACGGCGTGCCCGGCGACGACATCTTCGGCATGGACGTGGCCCGCTACGGCGAGTACGCCACGCTCGCCTACACGAACGCCAAGGTGCGCGAGAACTACTCGCGCCGCTTCCGCATCACCTTCCCCAACGAGGAGCTGCCGGCGGCGCGTCCGTTGCGCACCACGCCCGTGTACGGGCGGCTCACCGAGAACAACGCCGTGTGGGGCGCCTCGTTCGGCATGGAGCAGCCGCTGTGGTTCCAGGAGCCCGGCAAGGAGCCCACCGAGAACATCACCTTCTACCGGTCGAATGCGTTCGACCGGGTGGGGGAGGAATGCCGGGCGGTGCGCGAGCGCGTCGGCATCACCGAGACGTCGAACTTCGCCAAGTACGAGGTGTCGGGCCCCGGCGCCGAGGCGTGGTTGCACACCGTCATGACGAACCGGATGCCCAAGGTCGGCCGCATCGTGCTGACGGCCATGCTGAACGAGGGCGGCCGCATCGAGGGCGAGTTCTCCGTGGCCCGAACGGCGCCCGACCACTTCTTCCTGTTCGGCTCGATCGCCGCCGAGGTGTACCACTCGCGCTGGCTCATGGCCCGCCTGCCCACCGACGGCAGCGTGCAGTTCCGGGTGGTCGGCCTGGCCATGAACGGCCTGTCGATCGCCGGGCCGCGCTCGCGTGACCTGCTCCAGTCGCTCACCGACACCGACCTGTCGACGGCGAACTTCAAGTTCATGGACTTCAAGCGCATCGACGTCGGCATGATCCCGGCGTGGGTGGGGCGCATGACGTACTCGGGCGACCTCGGCTACGAGCTGTGGGTCGCCCCCGAGTACCAGCTGGCGCTCTACGACCTGCTGAAGCGGACGGGCGAGCCGTTCGGCATCGCCGACTTCGGGCTGCGGGCGCTGCTGTCGCTGCGGCTGGAGAAGAACTACGGCACGTGGTTCCGGGAGTACCGCTGCATCTACACGCCGCTGGAAGCGGGCATGGACCGCTACCTGAAGTTCGATCACGACTTCGTCGGGCGCGCTGCGGTCGAGGCCGAACGCGACGGGGCCGGCCCGGCGCGTCGGCTGGTCTCGTTCGTGGTGACGCCGGGCGAGGGCGACGAGGCGGCCGACGTGATCGGCGACGAGCCGGTGTGGCACGACGGCACGGTCGTCGGCTGGATCACGTCGGGCGGCTACGCCCACTACGTCGGGCAGTCGGTGGCGCTCGGCTACGTGCCGGTTGCGCTGGCCGCCGAGGGGACCGAGGGCTTCGAGATCGAGATCATCGGTCGGCGGCGCCCGGCGCGGCTGCAGCACGAGCCCCTGTTCGACCCTGCCGGCCGTCGGATGCGCGACTGATGCGGATCGTCCTCGACGGCGCGCCGCTGGACGTGGCCGACGGCGACACGGTCGCGCTCGCCGCGTTGCGCGCCGGCCAGCACCCGGGTCACGGCGGCACGTTGTGCCTGGCCGGTGACTGCCCGAACTGCGTGGCCCAGGTCGACGGTGTCGGCTGGGTGCGCACCTGCCAGACGCCGGCCCGGCCGGGCATGGTCGTGCGACGGCACCCGGAGATCGGCGGGCCGTCGTTGTACTCGGACCGGACGGCGGTGTCGACGACGGTGCGCCACATCGGCGCCGACGTGGTGGTGATCGGTGCAGGCGACAGCGGCCGGGCCGCGGCCGACGAGGCGCGTGCGGCCGGGCGGGAGGTGCTCGTCCTCGACGCCGGCCGAGGCGACGAGGTGGTCGGCATCTACGCCGGCCCCACCGTCATCGTCCGCCGTGAGACGGGCATGGCGCACGTCGGCGCCGGCGCGGTCGTGGTGGCCACCGGCGCCGCCGAGCTGCACCCGGTGTGCCCCGGCAACCGGCTGCACGGCCTCGTGACGTCTCGTGCGGCCGAGGCGCTGTCGGCGGCAGGCGTCGACCTCGGTCGCGTCGTGGCGGTGGGCACCCCGCCGGTCGGCGTCGCGCACACGGCGGCCGACGGCGAGCTGGTGCGCTTCGAAGGCGACGGCACCGTCTCGGCCGTCGTGGTCCGCGGCGCAGATGGCACCGAGCGCTCGTACCCGTGTGACACGGCGGTGGTCGGGCTCGGGCTGGCGCCCCGCGACGTGCTGGGCCGCTCGGGCGCGGTGCACGCGGGCGTACGGGTCGTCGGTCCGGCGGCCGAGCGCTTCACGCTGCCGGCCGTGCCGGTGGCGGGCATCGTGTGCCCGTGTTCGCGCGTCGACATGGACGACCTCGACGGGGTCTGGGCCCGCGGCTTCCACGACCTCGAGCTGGTGAAGCGGGCCAGCCTGTGTGGCACCGGCACCTGTCAGGGCGCCGTGTGCGGTCCGTACCTGCAGGCGTTCGTCGCCGACCGGTCGGGCACGGCGCCCGCGCCGTTCACCGCCCGCCCGGCGGCCCGGCAGCTGACGATCGGCGAGGCCGCCGCCGGCGTCTTCCAGGACCCGTTCAAGCGCACCCCGCTGCACGATGAGCACGTGGCGCTGGGCGCCCGCATGGACCGCTGGGGCGGCTGGTGGCGCCCATGGCACTACGGCGACCACGTGGCCGAGTACTGGGCCGTGCGCGAGGCCGTGTCGCTCGGCGACGTGTCGACGCTCGGCAAGATGGTCGTCGACGGACCCGACACGGTCGAGGCGCTCGAGCGGCTCTACCCGACGACGATCGCCGACATCCGTCCCGGACGTTCGCGGTACGTGCTGCTGCTCAACGAGCGCGGCCACGTGATCGACGACGGCATGGTGGTGCGCGAGACCCATACGCGCTTCGTGCTCACGTTCACCTCCGGTGGTGCGGCCAACGCCGAGATGTGGGTGCGCGACTGGATCGAGACGTGGGGGCTGCGCGTCCACGTGCTCGATCGGACGACGTCGCTGGCGGCCATCAACGTGACCGGTCCGTTCGCCGGGGAGCTGCTCCAGCGGCTCGGGGTCGACGAACCCCCGAAGTTCCTCCAGCACCGCCATGCCCCGGTGGCCGGCATCGACTGCCACGTGATGCGGCTCAGCTTCACCGGCGAGGCCTCGTTCGAGCTCCACCACGACGTGGACGTGTCGGCGGAGCTCTGGCGCGCGCTCATGGACGCCGGCCGCGACCTCGGCATCCGTCCTCATGGCCTGCAGGCGCTGTTCGGGCTGCGCCTCGAGAAGGGCCACGTGATCGTGGGCGCCGACACCGACATGGACACCACGCCCCGCCGCATCGGCATGGACTGGGCCGTGAAGATGACCAAGCCCGACTTCCTGGGCAAGGCGGCGCTGGCCCGCACCGAGGGTCTGCCCGACCGGCGGCGGCTCATCGGCCTCACGATGGACGGCCCCGCACCTACGGAGGGCACGCCCGTGCTGCTGGGCGACGAGGTGGCCGGCCACGTGTCGTCGACGTTCGCGTCGCCGTTGCTCGGCCACACCGTGGCCCTCGGCTGGTTGAAGAGGGGCTGGGACCCGGACGCCGGGTTGCCCGCCATCGTGACGGTCGACGGGCGCACAGCCGCGCTGGCCGAGCCGCCCTTCTACGACAGAGAGGGTGCCCGTGCCCGCCGTTGACCTGCGTCCCGCGCGAGGCACCCGCGTCGTGGCCGAGCCGGCCGCGCTCGACCGGGCGTCGCTGCCCGCCGGCGCCGTGGCGCTGCGCCTGGCGCCCGACGAGGTGCTCGTGCTCGGCGACGGCCCCGTGTCCGTCGTCGAAGACCCGTTCGCCATCGTTGTCTCCGATCACGGCTGGTCGGCGGCGTCGCTGGCGTGGGTCGACTTCGACCGGCTCGTCCGCCCGCACATCGAGTGGCACCTGTACGACGCTCGAGGGCTGGCCCAGGGTCGTGTGGCCGGAGTGCCGGCCAAGCTCTGGATGACCGACGACGGGGTGCTGCTCGTCACCCCGACGTGCCACGTCGACGAGCTGAGGGAGCGGTTGCGATGAACGAGTTCGTCGAGACCCTGCTCGACCTCACCTGGCACGAACCGAAGCGCAGCTACGACGTGGTGATCATCGGCGGCGGCGGCCACGGGCTGGCCACGGCGTACTACCTGGCCACGCGCCACGGCATCACGAACGTGGCCGTGCTCGAGCGCGACTACATCGGCTCGGGCAACTCCGGTCGCAACACCACCATCATCCGGTCCAACTACGGCATCCCGGAATCGGTGCGCTTCTACCAGCACTCCGTCGAGCTCTACTCGGGGCTCGAGGACGAGACCGGCTGCTGGGTGATGCACGCCACCAAAGGCCTGATGTGGCTGGCCCACACCGAGACGGGGATGCGCAACGAGCGCGCCCGAGTGCTCGTCAACCAGGCATGCGGGGCCGAGACCGTGATGGTGACGCCGGAGGAGGCCAAGGCGCTGTGCCCGCAGCTCGACGTGACCGGTGGCGGCCGCTACCCGGTGCTCGGCGGCTCGTACCAGCCCGGCGCGTCGACGGCACGTCACGATCGAGTCGTGTGGGCCTACGCGCAGGGGGCCATGCGGCGCGGGGTGCACGTCGTGCAGCACACGCCCGTGACGGGGCTGCTGCGGGAAGGCTCCCGGGTCACCGGCGTGCGCACGGCGACCGGCGACATCTCTGCCGGGGTGGTGCTGTCGGCGGTCGGCGGGCGCGTCACCACGGTGGCCGACTGGGCCGACGTCCGCCTGCCGGTGCGCACCCACGCGTTGCAGGCGTTCGTCACCAACGCCTACGCCCAGGGGTTCGGGCCGATCCTGTCGTCGTCGGAGCTGCTCACCTACGTGTCGCAGACCCCGCGCGGCCAGATGCTCATGGGCGCGGAGTTCGACCAGCAGCCCACCTACGCCACCCACACCTCGTTCCAGAACCTGCAGAGCGTGTGCGCCAAGGTCGTGTACCTGCTGCCGTTCCTGGCCGACCTGCGCATCCTGCGGCAGTGGACGGGCATCTGCGACGTCTCGGCGGACTTCTCGCCGATCATGGGGTTCACCCCGGCCGACGGCTTCCTGATCTCCACGGGGTGGGGCACCTGGGGATTCAAAGCCATCCCGGCCGGCGGGGAGCAGCTGGCCGAGCTGATCGCCACCGGGCGCACCCCGGCGCTGCTCGAACCGTTCGCCCTCGATCGGTTCACGACGGATCACGTGATGGCCGACCAGGGATCGACGGGGACGCGCTGATGCTGTTCATCACCTGCCGCACGTGCGGCCCCCGGCCGGTGGAGGAGTTCCGCTTCGGCGGTGAGATGCCCCACGTGCCCGACGAGGTCACCGATCCGGGCGCCCGCCTCGTCGATCACGTGTGGTTCTTCGACAACGTCGAGGGCGCGTCGGTCGAGCGATGGTTCCACCACGCCGGCTGCCGACGCTGGCTCACCCTGCATCGCGACACCGGCACCGATCGGGTGCTGGACACCCCAGAGAGCGGACACTGACATGCGTACCTCGCTCGCCGATCTCCTGGCCACCGGCAAGGTGCTGCTGGCCGACGGCGCCACCGGCACGAACTACTTCCAGATGGGCCTGACCGCCGGCATGGCGCCCGAGATCTGGAACATCGAGCACCCCGAGCGGGTACAGGGGCTGTACCAGGCGTTCGTCGATGCCGGTGCCGACATCTTCCTGACGAACACGTTCGGCTGCAACCCGCACCGGCTGAAGCTGCACGACCTGCAGGACCAGACGTACGCGCTGGCCAAGCGCGCCGCCGAGCTCGGTCGGGCCGTGGCCGATGCGTCGCCGCGTCCGGTGGTGGTGGCCGGTTCCGTCGGACCGACCGGCGAGCTGTTCGAGCCGCTCGGCGCGCTCACGCACGCCGCCGCGGTGGCGTCGTTCCGTTCGGAGATCGAGGGTCTGCGCGACGGCGGCGCCGACGTGGCGTGGATCGAGACCATGTCGGCGGTCGAGGAGGTGCGGGCTGCGGCGCAGGCCGCCATCGAGTGCGGCATGCCGTACACGGCCACGTGCTCGTTCGACACGGCCGGTCGCACGATGATGGGCTTGATGCCCCACGCGTTCGTCGATGTCTTCGAGGGTCTGTCGGTGCCACCCCTGGCGTTCGGGGCGAACTGCGGCGTCGGTGCGTCGGATCTGCTCGCCTCGGTGCTGGCCATGACCGAGCACGACCACGTCCACGCGGTGATCGGCAAGGGCAACTGCGGCATCCCGCGCTTCGAGGGGACCGAGGCCGTGTACTCCGGCACGCCCGAGCTGATGGGTGCCTACGCGCTGCTGGCGGCGGACGCGGGTGCCCGCATCGTCGGCGGCTGCTGCGGGACGTCACCGGAGCACCTGGCCGCCATGCGCGTGGCGCTCGACGCGCGTGTTCAGGGCGAACGGCCTACGGTCGACGAGATCGTGGCCCGCATCGGGCCGCTCGTGAACTCGCTGCCGACGGCCGACGGACCGGCCCGGTCGCGCCGTCGCGGCCCGCGATCGTGACGAGGTTGCCGAAGCCACCCCGTCTTTGGCACGGTTGACGCGTGTCTCCCATCACCGAACAGGTGATCCCCGGCCTCTGGTCGATCCCGGTCCCCATCCCCGACAACCCGCTCGGCCACACGTTGGTCTACGCGTTCGAGACGTCCAAAGGCCCGGTGCTGATCGATTCGGGCTGGGACGACGACCGTTCGTGGGATGTGCTGGTGGGCGGCCTGGCCACGGCCGGTACGTCGATCGGTGCCGTGTACGGCGTACTGGTGACGCACGTGCACGCCGATCACCACGGCCTGTCGGGGCGCGTGCGGGAAGCGTCCGGCGCGTGGATCGCGCTCCACGAGCGCGACGCCGCGATGATCCCGAAGATGTCGGTGGGCGCGTCGACCGACAAGCAGGGGCGGGCCGACAAGGTGACGGCCGACTACCGCGACGAGTTGGCCGCCATGCTCCTCGATGCGGGCGCCACCATGGGCGAGCTCGGCGCCGTGTCGCCGCCGCGGGCCAAGGACTCGAGCCACCGCCAGCGCCGTCCGCTCGTGGAGCCCGACCGCTTCCTGACCGACGGTGAACGGATGGACGTGCCCGGCTGGGCGGTCGACGCCGTGTGGACGCCGGGACACTCGCCCGGTCACACGTGCTTCCGCGTGCCCGACCACGGGCTGCTGCTGGCGGGCGATCACGTGCTGCCGTCGATCACGCCGCACATCGCCATGTCGCGCGCCGATCGCCACGGTGACCCACTCGGCGACTTCCTCGAGTCGCTGCGCAAGGTCGACACGCCCGACGTGCACACGGTGCTTCCCGCCCACGAGCACCGGTTCGAGCATCTGCACGCCCGCGTCGAGGAGATCACGGCGCACCATCATCATCACCTGGCCGAGATCGACGCCCTCCTGGCGGAGGGCCCGACGTCGCTGTGGGCCATCGCCTCCAAGCTGGTGTGGAACCGTCCGTGGGACGAGTTGAACCTGGCCACCAAGCGTGCCGCCATCAACGAGACGGCCGCCCACCTGCGCTACCTCGTCCGTCGCGACCGGGCCGTGCGACTCAAGGGCGTCACGCCGATCACGTTCGCGTCGGGCGTGGGCGTCGCACCCGCCTAGGGTGCGTGCATGCTCGGAGCCCTGGACCCTGTCGCCTTCGTCCCCGTCAGCGACGCGGCGCGCGCCCGCGAGTTCTACGTCGGCGTGCTCGGTCTCGAGGCCGTGGCCGACACGCCGTTCGCGGTGGTGCTGCGGGCCGGCGACACGGCCGTGCGGCTCACGCCGGTGCCCGAGTTCCGTCCCGCCCAGGGCACCGTGCTCGGCTGGGAGGTCAGCGACATCGACGCCGTCGTGCGGGTCCTCATCGAGCGCGGCGTGACGATGCTGCGCTTCGACGGGTTCGCCCAGGACGAGCTGGGTGTGTGGGAGGCGCCGGGCGGCTCGCGCGTGGCCTGGTTCGCCGACCCCGATGGCAACACGCTGTCGGTCACGCAGCCCTGAGACGCGAGCGGCGCGTCACAGCGCCGTGTTGCGCCACGCCCGCTCGAACGGCAGGCGCCAGGCGTAGGGGGCGACGAGCTGGTGGATGGCGTTGGGGCCCCACGTGCCGGCGCCGTACGGACGAACGGGGGGCGGCGCGTCGAGGAGCGGCATCGACAGCTCCCACAGGCGCTCGATGCCGTCGGCCGTGGTGAACAGCGTGTGGTCGCCGCTCATGGCGTCGTAGATCAGCCGCTCGTAGGCCTCGAGCACGTCGGCCTGCCGGCCCGTCTCGTGGAGGGCGAACTGGAGGCTGAGCTTGTCGAGCTTCATGCCCGGCCCCGGCCGCTTGCCGTAGAACGAGAGCGACAGCTTCGAGGCGTCGGCCAGGTCGAACGTGAGGTGGTCGGGCCCGTGGGCGCCCACGCCCGAGTCGGCGGGGAACATGCTCTTGGGCGGTTCGCGGAAGGCGATCGAGATGATGCGCGCGCCCTCGGCCAAGTTCTTGCCGGTGCGCAGGAAGAACGGCACGCCGGCCCATCGCCAGTTGTCGATCTCGCACCGCAGCGCGATGAACGTCTCGGTCTCGGAGTGCGATGACACACCCGGCTGATCCCGGTAGCCCAGGTACTGGCCTCGCACCACGTGGCGCGGCTCGATCGGCCGCAGCGACCGGAAGACCTTGTTCTTCTCCTCGCTGATGGCCTTCGGCTCCAGTGCGGTGGGCGGCTCCATGGCCATGAACGCCAGCACCTGGAAGAGGTGGGTCACGACCATGTCGCGGTAGGCGCCGGTGTTCTCGTAGAAGCCGGCGCGACCGTCGAGGCCGAGCGTCTCGGGCACGTCGATCTGCACGTGGTCGATGTGGTCGCGGTTCCAGATCGGTTCGAACAGACCGTTGGCGAACCGGAAGGCGAGGATGTTCTGCGCTGCCTCCTTGCCGAGGAAGTGGTCGATGCGGAAGATCTGCTCCTCGCTGAACGTCTCGTGCACCGAGGCGTTCAGCGTGCGGGCGCTGGCCAGATCGACGCCGAACGGCTTCTCCATGATGATGCGCGACCGGTCGACCAGGTCGGCGTCACCGAGCATCGACACGACCGATCGGGCCGCGGCCGGCGGAACGCTCAGGTAGTGCAGCCGCCGCGGCGCACCACCCAGGTCGCCCTCGGCCTCCTTGACGGCGACGGCCAAGCCGTCGGGGCCTGCGCCGGTCGACACGTAGCGCAGCTTGCGGGCGAACGCCTCCCACTGGTCCTCGGTGACGGCTCGGCTGGCGAACTCGTCGCACGCGGTGCGGGCGAAGGCGCGGAACGAGTCGTCGTCAAGCTCGTCGAGCGACACACCGACGATCCGGCAGTCGGGCACCAGGCCGGCGCGCGAGAGGTGCAGCAGCCCGGGCAGGAGCTTGCGGCGGGCCAGGTCACCGTTGGCGCCGAACAGTACGATCACGTGCGGCTGGAGCGGCGACATCAGCCCCGCGTTGACGTCGTTCGGATCGGCGTGCGGGTGCACCACGGGGGCTCCCTGGGGGAAGTGTCCCGTCGCGGCGGAGGACGGGATCCGTTCCATCCTACGAGTCGAACGTGGAGCGCGGTCAGGGGCGGACAGTCAGCGTTCACGCGCCGTTGACACAAGCGCCACCGTTGGCGGAAGCTGCGCGGGCGGTCGGCCACCGGCCGTGGGGAAGGGGGCGCCGTGGCGCAGCATGTGTTGATGGTGATGTCGAACCCGGTGGAGGGCCGGGAGGACGAGTACAACGACTGGTACGACAACGTGCACCTCGGCGAGGTCCTCCAGGTGCCCGGCTTCGTGGCCGCCCGGCGCTACGTCGCCGGCCCGTCTGCTCGGGGGGCGTCCACGCACCGCTACCTGAGCATCTACGAGATCGAGGCCGACAGCCTCGACGAGGCTCTCGCCGCGCTGACCGCCGGCGTGCGGTCGATGCGCATGAGCGACGCCATCGACACCGTGGACGTGGCGGCGTGGGGCTTCACCGCGGTCGGCGAACGGCAGGTGCGCGCATGAGCGCCGCTCCGCACGTCGAGGTGGCCGTCGTCGGTTCGGGGATCGCCGGCCTCTGTGCGGCCAACGCGGCGTGGGAGGCCGGCGCCCGTCGCATCCTCGTGATCGAGAGCGAGCAGGTGATCGGTGGCTCGTCGCGGCTGTCGGGCGGCATCGTGATGGGCGCGGGCACGAGGTTCCAGCGCGACGCGGGCATCCACGACGACGCCGACGAGATGTTCCACGAGTACATGGCGTGGAACGCCTGGCGGCTCGACGCCGCCGTGGCCCGACGCCTGTGCGAGGGAAGCGGACCCACCGTGGACTGGCTCGCCGAGATCGGCGTGCCGTTCACCGGCGAGCTCATCCTCGGGGGCGACGAGCGCAACCCGCGCACCTATCCGGTGGCCACCGGAGGTCAGGGGATCATCGACGCGCTCCACGCCCGGTGCCGCGAGCGAGACATCGACGTCGCGCTCGACCGGCGCGTCGACCGGCTGCTCGTGGACGAAAGCGGCCGCGTGGTGGGCGTGGCGTCCGGCGACGACGAGATCGGTGCCGACGCCGTCGTGATCGCCACCGGCGGCTTCGGAGCGAACCCCGCGCTTCTGGCCGAGCACTACCCGTCGGCGGCGGGCGCCGGCGACGGCGTCTGGTACATCGGCGCCGACGGCGCGCGCGGCGATGCCTTCGCCCTCGGCGACCAGGTGGGCGCGCAGCTCGCCGGGCACGACCGCGGCCTGCGGTTGCTGCACCCCGGCTTCGTGCGCACCATCGAGGCGTACCAGCCCGCCTGGGTGGTCGTGGTCAACCGGGAGGGCCGCCGCTTCTACGACGAGTCGGCGCCGTACGGCATCGTCGACGACGTGCACCGCTGGCAGGGCGACGAGGCCTACGTGGTGTTCGACGACGCCCAGCTGCGCTTCACCGGCGAGCGGGCGCAGTACAAGGACCCCGTCATGGGGGCCCGCATCAAGACCCCGAACTGGACCGCGGACAACGTCGACATCCAGGTCGCCAACGGCTCGATGTGGAA
Source organism: Actinomycetes bacterium (assembly GCA_031423915.1). Taxonomy (GTDB): domain Bacteria; phylum Actinomycetota; class Acidimicrobiia; order Acidimicrobiales; family Ilumatobacteraceae; genus JANMAT01. The sequence goes on from JANPGL010000066.1 coordinate 15,834, forward strand.
GGCCGACACGATCGCCGAACTCGCCGACCAGATCGGGGTGCCGGCCAACGTGCTCGTGGCGAC
>JANPGL010000067.1:0-17324 GCA_031423915.1 Actinomycetes bacterium
CCCAGCTCGCGGTCGGTGACCGATTCGTGGTGCGCCCGGGCGAGAAGATCGCCAACGACGGCATCGTCGAGGACGGCACGTCGGCGATCGACGACTCGCTGCTGACCGGCGAGACCACACCGATCGACGTGGGGCCCGGCGACGCCGTCGCCGGGGCGACGATCAACACCTCCGGCCGGCTGGTCGTGCGCGCCACCCGGGTCGGGTCCGACACCGCACTCGCGCAGATCAGTCGCCTGGTCACCGAGGCCCAGAACGGCAAGGCGCCGGTGCAGCGCCTCGCCGACCGCGTCGCCGGCGTGTTCGTGCCGGTCGTCATCGGGCTGGCCGTGGCCACGCTCGGCTTCTGGCTCGGCACCGGTGAGACGACGGCGACCGCGTTCACCGCTACGGTCGCGGTCCTTATTTTCGCCTGCCCGTGCGCCCTCGGTCTGGCCACGCCCACCGCGCTGCTGGTCGGCACCGGCCGGGGGGCGCAGCTGGGCATCCTCATCAAGGGACCGGAGGTCCTCGAGTCGACCCGCCGCATCGACACGGTCGTGCTCGACAAGACCGGCACCGTCACCACCGGGCGTATGGCCGTCGTCGACGTCATCGTCGCCGAGCACGAATCCGTCGACCACGTGCTCCGTCTCGCCGGCGCCGTCGAGCACGCCTCCGAACACCCGGTGGCACGCGCCATCACCGAGCACGCCCGCACCGAACTCGGAGAGGTGCCACCCGTGGACGGGTTCGCCAACATCGAGGGGCTCGGCGCGACCGGCCAGGTCGACGGTCGGACGGTGGTGTGCGGACGCGAGCGCCTGCTCGTCGACCACCACATGCCCCTTCCCGCGCACCTCGTCGACGCCAAGGCCCGCGCCGAAGCCGACGGACGCACCGCCGTATGCGTGGGGTGGGACGGCATCGCCCGCGCCGTCGTGGTGGTGGCCGACACCGTGAAGCCCACGAGCGTGGAAGCCGTACGCCGCTTGCGCGAGCTCGGACTCGAACCGCTCCTGCTCACCGGTGACAACCGGCCCGCGGCCGAGGCCGTCGCCGCCGAGGTCGGCATCGAACGGGTCATCGCCGAGGTCCTGCCCGCCGACAAGCTCGACGTCGTCCGCTCCCTCCAGGCCGAAGGCCGGGTGGTGGCCATGGTGGGCGACGGCGTGAACGACGCCGCCGCGCTCGCCCAGGCCGACCTGGGCATCGCCATGGGCACCGGCACCGACGTGGCCATCGAGGCCAGCGACCTCACCCTCATGCGCGGCGACCTCGCCGTCGCCGCCGACGCCATCCGCTTGTCGCGTCGGACCTTGCGCACGATCAAGACGAACCTGTTCTGGGCGTTCGCCTACAACGTGACCGCTATCCCCCTCGCGGCCGGCGGCCTGCTGAACCCGCTGATCGCCGGGTCGTCCATGGGCCTGTCCAGTGTGTTCGTCGTGACCAACAGCCTCCGGCTGCGTCGCTTCCGCGGCGCTACGTCCGATCCCGTGTCGTAGTCCGGGCGTCGAACCGCACGTCCCCGCTCCCGATCCGTCACGCCGTCCGAACGCTCGGACGACGTGACGGATCGTGCGCGTCCGCGCACCTGCGCGGCCCGGGCCTGAGGGCCGCGCCACCGCGAATGAGGGGCCACGACCGATGTGAGCGCCCGGGCCTTAGCCGCACCGTGGCAGCAGCGACCGAAACCCCGGCGCTCAACGAAAGGAGCCCCTCATGGACCCCACGACCATCAGTCGCCGACGGTGGTGGACGCTCGCCGTTCTCAACCTCAGCCTGCTCATGATCATCATGGACAACACCATCCTCAACGTGGCGTTGCCCACCCTCGCCCGCGACCTGCACGCCAGCGGCGGGCAGCTCCAGTGGATCGTCGACAGCTACGTGCTCGTGTTCGCCGGCCTGCTGCTCCCCGCCGGTGCGCTCGGCGATCGATTCGGCCGCCGAGGCGCGCTCAGCGTCGGCCTGGCCGTGTTCGGCCTCGGCTCGCTGGGTGCGGTACTGGCCAGCAGTGCCGGCACGCTGATCGCCGCCCGCTCGGTCATGGGCGTCGGTGCGGCGTTCGTCATGCCCGCCACGCTGTCGATCCTCACCAATGTCTTCACCGATCCGCGTGAGCGGGCCAAGGCCATCGGCAGCTGGGCCGCGGTGGGCGGCGTCGGTGTAGCGCTCGGCCCGGTGATGGGCGGCTGGCTGCTCGAACACTTCTTCTGGGGTTCGGCGTTCTTCGTCAACCTGCCCGTCGTCGCCGTCCTGCTCGTGACCGGCGCACTGCTCGTGCCGACGTCGCGTGACCCGGAGACGCCGCCGTTGGACATCGTCGGTGCGCTGCTATCGATCGCCGGCCTCGGCTCGCTCGTGTGGGCGATCATCGAAGGTGGCGAGCAGGGCTGGACCGCCCGACCCACCATCGTCGGCTTCGGCATCGCCGTGACCGCGCTCGTGGCGTTCGCGGCGTGGGAGCTCAGCAGCGAGCACCCCATGCTCGACATCGACTTCTTCCGGAACCGCCGCTTCACCGCCGCCAGCCTCAGCGTGATGCTCGCCTACTTCGCCCTGTTCGGCACGATGTTCCTGCTGTCGCAGGTGCTGCAGTTCGTCCTCGGCTACTCCTCCCTGGCCGCCGGGGTGCGCCTGCTGCCGTTCGCGCTGGCCATGGTCGTCGTGTCGCCGGTGAGCGTGCAGCTCGTGCAGTGGCTCGGCACCAAGGTCGTCGTCACCGTCGGGCTCACGATGGCGGCCGCCGGGCTGCTGTGGCTCGCCATGGCCGACTTCGGCGACACCTACCAGGCGTTCTGGCCGGCGATGATCGTGCTGGGCGCCGGCGTCGCCCTCACCTGGGCGCCGACCACCGAGGCGATCATGGGCTCGCTGCCGCCCGCCAAGGCGGGTGTGGGGTCGGCGGTGAACGACACCGTTCGCGAGGTCGGCGGAGCGCTCGGTGTCGCCGTGCTCGGCAGCCTCGTCGCCGGCCGCTACGGCCACGCCATGCAGGCGGCCACCGAGGCGCTCCCACCCGAGGCCCGGCACGCAGCACGAGACTCCCTCGGCGGTGCCGTGACCGTGGCCGGCCAGGTGGGCGGCCAGACCGGGCACGCCGTGCTCGACGCCGGCCGCGCCGCCTTCCTCGACGGGTTCGGGATCGCCGCCACCGTCGGCGCCGTGGTCGCCCTTGCCGGGGCGCTGCTCGCCGCCAAGTGGCTTCCCGCCCACGTCACCGCCGTCGAAGGCGACGAGCCCCTCGTCGCCGACGACGACCTCGTCACCGCCGAACTGCTCGCCTCCTGAGCACGCCACGCATCCCCATCCCGTGGGCCGCCGGTCACCCGACCGGCGGCCCCACCGCCACCTGACGCCACTGATCGCTACCAAGGAGAACCACGATGACCACGAGCTACCCCTTCGATGTCGCCATCATCGGCGGCGGCCCCGCCGGCCTCAGCGCCGCTCTCGTGCTCGCCCGGGCGCGGCGCACGGTCGCCGTCATCGACGGCGGCCATCCCCGCAACGCGCCCGCCAGCCACATGCACGGCTTCCTCTCGCGCGACGGCACGCCCCCCGGCGAGCTGGTCGCCGCTGGACGGGCGGAGATCGCGCGCTACGGCGCCCACCTTCTCGTCGGCGACGTGGCCCGGGCGCGTCGGGGCTTCGTCGTCGATCTCGCCGACGGGCGACAGATCGCCTGCCGTCGGCTCGTCCTGGCCACCGGCGTCAGCGACGACCTCCCGATCGTCGCCGGGCTCCGCGCCCGATGGGGTGCCGACGTCCTGCACTGCCCGTACTGCCACGGCTGGGAGGTCCGCGACCAGCCTCTGTGCGTCATCGGGCATCGAGCCGGCTCCGTCCAGCACGCCCTCCTCGTGCGCCAATGGTCCGCCGACGTCACCTACGTCACCCACACCAGCCCGCCCACCGACCGCGAACGCGCCGCGCTCGACGCATGCGGCATCCGCATCGTCGACGCCCGGGCGACCACGGTCCTCACCCACCGCGGGCGGTTCGACGGGATCGGTCTCGCCGATGGCGCCGCGGTCGCGTGCGCCGCGGTGTTCGTGCGACCGTCCCCCCGACCGAACACCGCACACCTGCTCGACGAGCTCGCCGTGGCCGTCGACGCCGACGGCTTCCCGGTCGTCGACCACAACGGTCGGACCGACGTCCCCGGCGTGTGGGCCATCGGAAACCTGGCCGACCCCCGGATGCAGGTGATCAGCGCCGTCGGGTCGGGCTCCACGACGGCGATCGACATCAACAGCGACCTCGTCGATCACGGCATCTATGCACAGCACCTGACGACGTCGGCAGCGGGTTGATCGCCGTCGCGAACCGGACGTCGGATCACCGTGCTGACCGATCAGTGCTACACACGGGTTCGTGCCCCAGGATGAACCGGTTTCCGGGTTCGTCGGTCGCCACGACGAACTTTCGTCACTCGACCGCGCCATGGCCTCCGCCACGGTGGGCCAGCCCGTCGTGCTCCTCGTCAGCGGTGATGCCGGCATCGGCAAGACGGCACTCGTCACCGAATCGGCACGACGGTCTGGGACCCGCCTGTACGTGGGGCGCTGTGTGCCCATCGGCGGCGACGCCGTGCCGCTCGCCGCGCTGAGCGATCTCGTCCGTTCGTTGCGCCGCCAGTCCGCGACACTGCTCGACGCCCCCGACCTCGCCGCGCTCGCACGGTGGCCGAACGTGAGCGACACCACGATCGGTGAGATCTTCGAGGCGGTCCTCTCGCTGCTCGGGCGCATCTGCGTCGACGGGTCGGTCATCCTGCTGTTCGAGGACATGCACTGGGCCGATGCCGTCACCTGGGATCTGTTCGACTTCCTCGCCCGCAACCTCTTCGATGAAGCCGTGGTGCTCACGGCCACGTTGCGTGCCGACGAGGTGGGACGCGATCCCCTTCGCCGGCGCCGCCTGGCCGAGATCGCTCGCCTTCCCATCGTGCAGCGCATGCACCTCGACGGCCTCAGCCGAGCGGACGTCGAGGCACGCGTGGCGGCGCTCGTCGGGCGCGTTCCGTCCTACGAGCTGGTCGAGCGGGTCTTGAGCCGTGGAGGCGGCAACCCGTTCTTCACCCAGGAGCTCGTGGCCGCCGAGGAGCAGGGACAGGCCATCCCCACGGCGCTGTCGGACCTGATCGTCGCCGACCTCGACGCGTTCGACGGCGACGGACGCCGCGTGCTCGGGGCGATCGCCGCTGTCGGCCACGGCATCGACCACAACCTGCTCGAGCGCGTGGTCGGCATCGACGCCAGCGCGCTCGAGGCCGCTCTGCGGAAGGCCGTCGACGCCCGCCTGCTCCTCGTCGCAGGGGACCGCTACCGGTTCCGGCACGCGCTCATCGGCGAGGTCGCCTACGACCAGCTCCTCCCGCCCGAGCGCAGCCGCCTGCACCAGCGCATCGCCGACGAACTGGCCAGCGACACCTCGGGCATGACCCGCCCCGATCGACTCGGCGAGCTCGCCTTCCACCTCGACCGCGGCGGCGACAGTCCCGCCGCGTTCGTGGCACTGCTGGCCGCCGCCGACGCCGCCGAGGTGCTCGCCCCGGCGACCGCGTTCGCCCACCTCGAACGAGCGCTCGCGCAGTGGGACACGGCCGGGGCCGCCACCACGGAGGACAGGCCCACCCGCATCTGGCAAGCCGCGGAGCTGGCCGCCACGACGGTGAGCAACCAACGCGCCATCGAGCTCGCACGACAGGCGATGACCTTGGGGGCACCGTCGCAGGGTGCAGCCTGGGCGCACGAGCGTCTCGGCCGATACCTGTGGGCGGTCGGCGACCACGACGCGAGCGCGGCGGCGTTCGACACCGCGGCGAGACTGCTCGACGTCCCCGGGCCTGCCGCGGGTGCGGTCGCCACCTACGCCGGTCTCGCGCAGGCGGCCTTGATGCGAGGACGCAACGACGAGGCGGAACGCTACGTCGAGCAGGTCCTGGCGGTCGCCCCCGACCCCGCCGAGCATCCGGCGGCCTGGACGATGGCGACCCGCGTGAGCGCCATCGCCCTCGTCCAGCGCGGCGAGCTCGATTCGGGCATCGCACGCGCTCGCCGCGCCGTGGCGGCCGCGCCCACCGCCAACTCCCGCGTGTTCGCCGTGACCTATCTCGGCATGGCCCTGCTCGACGCCGGCCGCTACGACGAGGCCGTCACCGAGATGCTCGACGCCATCGCCGAAGCGCACGTCACCGGCACCGACGCCAGCTTCGGCGGGTTCCTCGCCGGCGTGGCCAGCGACGCCCTGGTACGAGCCGGCCGCTGGCCCGAAGCACAGGTCGTCCTCGACCGTCACGATCCCCGAGCGCAGATGCCCATCGGTGCCGTGCGCCTCACCGCCTCCGCCGTACGACTGGCCGGTCGGCGCGGCGACCTCGACGGGGTGCGCAACGCCCTTGCCGCCATCGACGGCCTCCCCGTCGACCCGTGGCAGCAGATGCAACTCGACCACGCCTCGTGCGACGCCCACGTCGCGTGCGGGCAGTGGACCGAGGCAGCCGAGGCGGCGCGGCGGGCCCTCGCCAGCGACATGGGCGCGCTGCCACTGTGGCAGTCACGGTTCGGCCTGCTGCTGACCATCGCCGAGGTCGAAACCACGCTCGACACCCTCGCCCGCCGCGACACCGTCGATGTCACCGCGACCGCGACGAGGCTCGCTGCCGCGGGCCCCCGAGGCACCGACGAGGGATCACCGCTCCCGGGTCCGATGGCGGCCGAGCGCGCCCACCTCGACGCCGAACTGTCGCGCCTCGGCCGACCCCGACCGGACCTGTGGAAGTCAGCCGCCGACCGGTGGGCTGCCATCGGCGACCCCTACTGGACGGCCGTCGCGTACCGACACCTCGCCGAGGCCGCCTTCGCCACCGACGACCTCACCACCGCCGCCGACGCCCTCCAGACCGCCCACCGCACGGCCACTGAACTCGGCGCCGCCCGGCTCGTGGCCGACGTCGCCGCGTTCTCCCGACGAACCCGCCTGGCCGTCGACGCTCCACGCGCCCCCGTCCTGGCCGCGACATCCATCGATCGGCTCGGGCTCACCAGCCGCGAAGCCGAGGTCCTCGGACTCGTCGCCGCCGGCCACACCAACCGGCAGATCGGCGAGGGCCTCTACGTGTCGGAGAAGACCGCCAGCGTCCACGTCTCGAACATCCTCCGCAAGCTCGGCGTGACGAGCCGGGTCGACGCCGCCGCCATCGCCCACCGCCTCGGCGTCACGAGCTGAACGACTGCCGGCGACGGCGCACCGGTGGGTCCGGCGCGATCTGAGGTGCGGCACCCGATGACGACCGGCGCGCCTTAGCCGCACGGTGAGGGGACACCGACAGCGAGGTACGCCCCATGGCCACCACTCACGACCACCCCACCACGGCTCTCCCGCCGCCGAGCCCGAACCGCCGTCGCCACGTCGTTCCCGGCCGCGTCGGTCTCGTCGTCACCGGCTCGATGGCGGCGGGCCTCGTCGGCGCCGCGGCCATCGTCGTCGGGCCGGCGGCCGGCGCCCGTGAGCACGTCATCACCGGCAGCCTCCTGCTCTCGTTCGCCGCCGGCTGGGCCCTCCTCGCCCTCCTCTCCCGACGCACGCCGCACCCCCAGCGATGGGCCGCCGTGCCCGCCGCAACCATGGCCGTCACCGGTCTCGGGGTCCTCGCACTCGCGCCGAGTGGCAACACCAACGGCTGGATCTGGCCACCGGCCGCCGCCGGGCTGGTCGCGTGGATCGTCGTCCAGTCGCGGCGCCACCTCCACAGCCGCAGCCGGCCCGTCGTGATCTACCCGGTCTGTGCCGCGCTCGCACTCAGCGCGGTGGGCGGCGCCTACGAGACGGTGCGCGAAGCGACCGACCACACACGCGACGCCGCGCCCGGCCGTCTCGTCGACGTCGGCGACCACCGCCTCCACATCGACTGCGCCGGGAGCGGCCGACCGACCGTCGTGCTCGAGCCCGGCCTCGGTGAACCGTCGACCGCCATGGCCTGGATCGCACGCGGCGTCGCCCACACCAGCCGCGTCTGCGTCTACGACCGCGCCGGGCGCGGCTGGAGCGACTCGGCATCGACCCCACAGGACGGGGCCGCGGTCGCCACCGACTTGCACACACTGCTCGACCGCGCCGGTGAACCGGGCCCGTACGTCCTCGCCGGCCACTCGGCCGGTGGCCTCTACGTGCTGAACTTCGCCCGCCTCTACCCCGACCAGACCGCCGGCGTCGTGCTGCTCGACTCGATGCACCCCGACCAGTACGAGCGGATCCCAGCCTGGCCCGCGTTCTACGAGACGTTCCGGCGCGCGTCGGCGGTCCTGCCCACGCTCGCCCGACTAGGCATCGGCCGAGTCACCGCCCAGCTCGCCCACGACGACCTGCCCCAACCGGAGCTCGACCAGCAGCGGGCACTCGCATCTACGCCGCGCCACTACCGCAGCCTGCGCGACGAGTTCTCCGAACTGCGCACCGCGATGCGCCAGGCCGCCCAGCTCACCTCGCTCGGCGACCGACCACTCGTCATCGTCACCGCACAGAAGGGCGCACAGGACGGATGGGCGGCGGCCCAGGACGACCTCGCCACCCTGTCGACCAACGTCGAGCACCGTGAGCTCCCCGACGCCACCCACGGCATGGTCGTCGAGGACGAGCGGACGGCTGCGGTTGCGACCGACGCCATCGCCGACGCGGTCGAGGCGGTCCGAAGCGGCCACTGCCTGGCCGGCGCCGCCTCGTCCTCGTGCGGTGACCGCGGCTGACTGCACGCACGAAGGCCAGCCAGTGAGGGTCCGAGCGCTTGGGCTCGGACCCTCGCTCGCGTCCCGGCTCACGGGGCTGGCCGAACACCAGGGATCAGGATCGGGCGGCGAACGCATTCACCGGCCCGCCACCGATGTCACGAGTCGGCGCATGCGGGCCCGTTCCTCGTCCGACATGTTGCGGTCGGTCAAGCGGTGCTCGACCGCGGCGGGGATCGCCCGACGAGCGGCTTCGCGGTCGACCCGGCTGAGGAAGGCACGCAGCATGATTCGCCGACCGATCGGGACCAGGACCCGATCGATGCCCGCGACAGGCGCCGACGCGCAGGCGAAGAGCACCCACGCGTCGGCCACGTCGAACGCGGGGGCCCCGGCTGAAGCGTTGGCCCAGTCGATGACCACGGGACCGTCGGACGTCATCATGACGTTGAGGGGGTGTAGGTCTCGGTGCACGAGCCGATCGCCGGCCATCGGTGCCATGGGCAGCCCGGGTGGTGCGGCGATGAGGTGGAGCCGGCGATGGAGCTCGGCGAGGACGTGACCCGATCGGCGGAGAGGGAACGGTGGCTTGCCGACCGCCTCCATCATCGTCGGCCCGTCGAGTCGTTCCATGACGAGGTAGCCGTCACCAGCGTCGTGGACCTCGGGGCACGGATACCCCTGGGATCGCACGTACCGCATGATGTCCGCCTCAGCGGTCAGCGTCCGGCCGTCACGCGCCAGCTTCAGCACCCGACCCGGCCCGTGCTCGAAGATCTCGCTGTCGCGCCCCTCGCCCAGCTTGGGCCCCATCGGCTTCATGGTCGACAGTCTCGCTCCCTGCGTCGCTGCACCAACGGATCAGGGCGGCTGCGGTGCAGTCGAGAGCTCGAGGGGTTCGGTCGATCGACGTGTGACCGGAGGGTCGGGCTACGGGAGCCAGGCGGCTCGTGAGCACCGGCGTCTCGATAGGCACGGACGAGCCTTGCGCCGAGAAGTCCGCTGCATCCCGCCTGTTGACCCGTCGGGCTGACTCGACCGGGCCGACCGAAGCAGCCATAGCGTCCCGTCATGAAAGACACGAACGAGACCGGCGACAACGGTCTGACCGAGACCCGCTGGCGGAAGTACGGCAAGGATCGGATCTACCTGCGCTCGGCTGCGGGTGAGACCGTCGGCCACGTCGATCTCGTCACGCGCCAGGTCGTCGTCAACGACCAGGCCTACAGCGACGCGGTGCGCGCCTGCCTCGACCGGTGGCTCGCCACCGAGCAACCCGCGCACGCCGAAGAGGCAGCGACACCGACACCGACCGCGTGGGCGCCGCCCGCCGTGCCCCCGGCACCCGGGCTCGGCCCGCCCCGCGCGATCGACCTCGCCGGCAACGCCGCCGGTGCCGCCGCACGAGCTCGGCGCGACGCCATCAACGCCGAGGCGCCCGTCCGCAACCTCATCGCCTGGTTCCACGCTCGACCGGCGACGCTGCCGGCCACCGAAGTCGACGCCATCTACGACGCCGCGCGTCTCACCACCACCTGGCGGCGCTGAGAAGTTCCGACGGTGACGGGCCGCCTGCGTTCAGTCCCAGGTCTACGGGACCCGGGTCTCATCGTCCGAGGGAGTGCGGCGGGGATGAAGACACGGCCTCTCCGAACCAGGTGGCGAGCGCTCGAGGTAGCTCTCGGCTCTCGACGTCGCCCGCCCAGGCGACGTGCCCGTCCGGTCGGATCAGCACGGCCGGGGGCGCGGCGACCTCGCCGAGGATGGGGAGCTCCCACACACCGCCGTAGAAGGCGTCGACCAACCGGACTCGGTTCGCCCACGGGGTGATGTCGACGCTGTCGGGTTCACCGAAGTTCAGGACCAGGGGACGAGCCTCGTGGAGCAGTTCGAACACGCGAACCGGCCCGTTGGCGGTCATGAGGTCGAGGTCCGGCATGCGCCAGCCGAGCATCGGATGGCCATCGCCGAGGTCGTAGTGAACATCGAGGCCCGAGATCATCCCGGCGACGTACCGGCGCGGTTCCTCCATCGTCAGCAGCACGCCCAGCAGATCGCGCAGTGCATCCGTTCGTTCGTCGGCGGCCCCCAGAGCGCGCTGTGCCATCGTGTTCTGCAGCACACGCGCACCCACTGGGTGTCGTTCCGCTTGATACGTGTCGAGCAGACTCACCGGTGATGTGCCCTTGACCACCTGGGCCAGCTTCCAGCCGAGGTTCACGGCATCCTGCACGCCTAGGTTCAATCCTTGCCCGCCCAGTGGGGGGTGCACGTGTGCGGCGTCTCCCGCCACCAGCACCCGCCCGTTGCGGTAGGACACCGCCTGACGCGTCATGTCGGTGAACCGCGCGATGAAACGCGGACTGTGCAACCCGTGATCCGTTCCGTCGACGCGGATGAGCGCGGCGCGAAGATCCTCCAACGTGGGCTCATCGGTGCGGTTCACCTCCGCCTCGATCAGCGTGACGCCCACCCGCCCTCCTTCCGCCGGGCCGATGCCGCCGCCGCCGCGCAGGCCGAACTCCGGTCGTTCGTCCATCTCGACCTCGGCATGGATCCAGCACGTCGTCGGATCCCAGCCCGCGAACTCGATGCCGGCCGCCTTGCGGACGACGCTGCGGCCCCCGTCGCAACCAACCAGGTACTGCGCTCGCAGTGACGAGCCGTCAGACAGGGCCACGTCGACGCCATCGTCGTCGTGACCGAAACCCGTCACTTCGCGCTCGCGCAGGATGGGAACACCCAGGTCGTCGATCCAGCCGGACATGATGCGTTCGAAGTGGCTCTGCAGCAGGGCCAACCCGTAGTTGTGGCGGGTCGGGAAGTCGCTGATGTCCAACGGCATCCCGCCGAAGGCCTGCACCTGCATCGCCGTCCCCTCGGCCAGGAACCGGTCGACGACACCACGCTGATCGAGCACCTCGATGGTGCGCGAGTGCAGACCTCTCGAGCGCGAGCTCTCGAGCTCGAAGCTCGGGCGCCGCTCGACGATGACGACGTCGGTCCCGGCCAACGTCAGCTCCGCCGCCAGCATCATCCCCGTTGGGCCGCCGCCGGCTATCACCACGGCGTGTTCGGCGCTCCCACTCGATCCGTCTGACGAGGACACCATGCGCGTTCCGCTGCTCCTGGGTGGCTGAGATCCGGCCGTGCGGGGCCTCCGGACCGGAGCCATCGTCAGCACTTTCCGTCGCTTGCCGCAAGCCCCCACCCTCCCACTACGCTTGGGCCGAGCGGGCGGCCTCCGAACCGGCGGCGTGCATCGAGGACGTCCTTCGACCCCGCAACACCTCCGCGAGATCCAGCACTGCATCGTCGTGATCTCCGGCGTACGCTGGATGGGGAGAGAGCGTCGTTCTGCTCCCGCGCCGCGTTGCTCTGGACCTCGGTTGCGCCTGCTGAACCTGGAGGTTCAACGTGACCGGTCTGTCCGTCGAGCATGGCGTCGCGTCACCGGTGCGCTCCGAGGGTCGCACCGGCATCGACGGCCGCGCCGTGAGGAGGACCCTCCGCCGGCTCGTCGGGTTGGTCGTGGTGGTGCACGGTGCCATCCACGTCCTGGGCGCCGCGAAGGGGCTGGGGTGGGCCGAGGTGACGCAGTTGACGCAGCCGATCAGCACCAGGCTGGGCGTGGTCTGGCTGGCGGCCGCCGTGGTCACCTTGGCGGCCGGTGGGCTGCTGCTCGCCCGGGTCCGCTGGTGGTGGATCGTCGGTGCGCCAGCGGTCGTCATCTCTCAGATCGTGATCGTCAGGTCGTGGGCCGATGCGAAGGTCGGCACCATCGCCAACGTGGTGCTGGGGGCGACTGCGGTCTACGGCTGGGCCTCCCAGGGCGCCCGGGGCGCCCGGGCCGAGTACCGCTCGCGGGCCATCGCCGCGCTCGCCGCGGCACGCTCGACGGGCGTGGTGACGGAGGACGATCTGGCGCGCCTACCGGCCCCGGTCGCGGACTACATCCGTCAGTCGGGCGCGCTCGGTCGACCTCGCGTAGCGACGCTGCACGCCCGGTTCCACGGACGGATCCGTGGCGGCCCGGCCAAACCGTGGATGACCTTCACCGGTGAGCAGGTCAACACCTTCGGACCCCAGCCGAGCCGGCTGTTCTTCATGGACGCCGAGCTGTTCGGGTTGCCCATCGAGGTCCTCCACGTGTTCGCGGCGGAGAGGGCCACCATGCGCGTCCGGGCCCTTTCGTTGTTCACGATGGTCGACGCCTCCGGACCCGAGATGGACCGAGGCGAGACGGTCACCCTCTTCAACGATCTGTGCGTCCTGGCGCCGGGGGCGCTCGTCGATGCACCCGTCGCCTGGTGCTCGCTCGACGACCATCGCGTGCGGGGCACCTACACGTACGGCGCCAACACCATCGCGGCCGAGCTGACCTTCGACGACGACCACGAGCTCGTCGACTTCTCCTCCGACGACCGCACCGCCGTGTCGCCCGACGGCAAGACCTTCACACCCCAGCGCTGGTCCACACCGATCGCCGGCTACCGCGACGTCGGCTCTGGCCGGCTCGGCACGATGGGAGAGGGCCACTGGCATGCGCCGGATGGTGAGTTCGCCTACCTGGAGTACGACCTCGAGCAGATCACGTACAACGCAGCCGACCTCGGCCGGCTCGACGCGAGCCCCCGATGAAGCTGCGAGGCACTTCCGACCGATCGCCGGTCCAGATCGTCGTGTTCGTCGTCCTGATCGTGGTGGAGACGGCCACGGTGATCGTGGCGATCCGGATCGCCACCGGCTCATGGGCGAGCGGAACGGTGGCCGGCGCCATCTCCGGTGCGCTCACGGCGGCCACGTACCCGGCGCTCGTCCGGCGGCGGCGATCGGCGCGGCAGCGTCGGTAGTCCGGGCTGAGACGACTACGCCTGCCTGCCAACCCGGCGCTCGCGTGCGGCGCACCGGGAGGACCGCACGTCGGCTATGCGCAACTTCTTGTTGCGTGTCGACGCATCGACCGGTACGGTGACACGCAACCAAGTGTTGCGAAAGGTGGCCGACATGGAGTTCGGGACGATCGAGCGGGAAATGCACGTCGACGCTGCGCCAGAGGTGGTGTTCGACGTGGTGAGCAACCCAGAGCACGTCCGCCAGTGGTGGCCGGACGAGGCGGAGTACGAGGCCGTGCCCGGGGGCCGCGGTCGTATCGCCTTCGGTGACCCGTCTGCGGACGGCGGCTGGGTCCAGTTCACCGTCGTCGACGCGGTGCCGTACCGGCTCTTCTCGTTCCGATGGACCCACGAGGAAGGCGAGGAGGCGGCCCAGGGCAACTCGTTCCTGGTGGTGTTCGAGCTCGAACCCTCCGGGTCGGGCACGCGACTGCGCATGACCGAGAGCGGCTTTCGCGAGCGCGGCTGGGACGAGGCGAAGGTGGCAGCTCAGCACGCCGAGCACGTCGCCGGCTGGGACTTCTTCCTGTCCCGACTGCCCACGTACGCCACCAAGGTCGGCGCGGCCCGATGAGCGTGCTGGTGGACGACGAGCTCTGGTCGGCCATCGGCGACCCGACGCGGCGCCGCATGCTCGACCTCCTGCTGAACGACGGCGGCGGCACGGCGACCAGCCTGAGCGAGCACCTGCCGGTGACGCGCCAGGCAGTGGCGAAGCATCTTGCCGTGCTGCATCGCGTCGGTTTGGTGCACGCCACCACCGCCGGGCGCGAGCGGCAGTTCCGCGTCGACCAGACCCAACTCGCCCACGCCGTCGCCCAACTCGCCGACGTCGGCGCGGCGTGGGACTCGCGCCTGCGGCGCATCAAGCGCATCGCCGAGACGATCCAGCGCAGCAAAGACACCGGAACGACCGCGCCATCGACACCAACGACACCATCGACAGCAACGAGGAACCAGCCATGACACCGACCGTCGGAACCCGTCACGAGTGGGACGTCGCCCGCCGTGCGCTCCTGGAGCGCGAGAAGGAGCTGACCCGCCTGGGCGATGCGATCGCTCGCGAACGGCGTGCGCTTCCCTGGGTGCCCGTCGACACCGACTACGTGTTCGACACCGAGCACGGACCACGCACTCTCGCCGAGCTCTTCGACGGGCGGTCGCAACTGATCGTCTACCACTTCATGTTCGGACCCGAATGGGACGAGGGCTGCCCCAGCTGCTCCTCCATCGCCGACCACATCGACCTGCCTCGGGTCCATCTCGAGCACCACGACGTCACGTGGGTGGCGGTCTCCCGTGCGCCACTCGCCAAGCTGCTCGCCTACCGCGATCGGATGGGATGGTCGTTCCCGTGGGCGTCCTCGTACGCCAACGACTTCAACGCCGACTACAAGGTCTCGTCGACCGAGACCCATCCGTTGACGGAGTACAACTTCCGCGCCATCCCCGACGAGGCGCGATCCGTCGGCCCGAGCGAGGCCCCCGGCATGAGTGCGTTCGCGCTGGACGACGGCGTCGTCTACCACACCTACTCTGCGTACGCGCGGGGCCTGGATGCCGTGTGGGGGATGTACCAGTGGCTCGACCGTGCGCCACTCGGCCGCAACGAGGGCGGGATCGGCTGGCTACGCCGCCACGACGCCTACGAGGACGCCCGAAGCGCGTGATCGCGCTCGGTCACCGCTGTCGGATCGCTTCTCGCCGTCGGCCGACCGGCTGTCGGATACGGTCGTCCATGGGGATCGCACAACCGGGGGGACGCTCGCCATGACCGACTACCACAACCTGCTGATCGACATCGATGGACCGGTAGCCACACTCACCCTCAACCGGCCCGAGCACCTGAACGCGCTCAGCAACGGCCTGCGCGACGACCTGTTCGCCGCGCTGCGAGAGCTGAACCCGGGCGACGACGTGCGCGTCATCCGGCTGCGCGGCGCGGGTCGCGCCTTCTGCCCCGGCTACGACCTGCAGCCCGACTCGGGCTACGTCGCGCCGAAGGATCGCAACGGCCAGGGCACCGCCGTGGCCGACCGGGGCGAGTCGTCGATCGCCCGCGACCGTGAGGCCTTGCGCGACATGATCGACCGCTGGCTGTGGATGTGGAACTACCGCAAGCCGATCATCGCCCAGACTCACGGCTACTGCCTGTCGGGCGGGCTCGACCTGATCGGTGCGTGCGATCTGGTCTTCGCGGCCGAAGGCACCCTGTTCGGGCACCCGGCGGCACGGGGCATGGGCATCCCGGTGACGATCGGGACGATGCCGTCGCGCATCGGCGCCCAGGCCACCAAGGAGCTGCTGTTCACCGGCGACCTGATCGACGCCCATGAAGCCCGAGAGCTGGGCCTGGTGCGGCGTGTCCTCCCCGCCGACCAGCTCGACGCCTACACGCTCGCGTTCTGCCAGCGTGTAGCGATGAACCACCTCGACATCCTGTCGACGCACAAGCACGTGATCAACCGATCGCTGGAGCTGGCCAACTACCGCGTCGCCGCGTTCGAGGGCGCCGAGTTCGACTCGATCGCCCACCTGGCGCCGTCGATGCGCGAGTTCGGTCGCCTCCTCGCCACGGAGGGACTGCGCAGCGCGCTCTCGTGGCGCGACCGGCCGTACGCCTCCGGCCCGCTCGCGGACAACGATGCCGCTCGGCGCGGCCGCGACTAGCAGGGCTCCCGCCCGGTCAGTCCGAGGCGCCCGACAACCTCATGCGGCCCATGCGCCACTGGGCCACGGCCAGGGTGACGACGGTGACCAGCAGCAACCGCACGATGGCGCCGCCCCCTGCCGGGATGCCGTCGCGCACCAGGCGGCTGGGCGGGGAGTCGAGGTAGCCCACGAAGATGGCGCGCGACTCCCACGTGGGCGACAGCTGGGCGATGCCCGTGAGGGCGGCGCCGAGCAACCGTTCCAGCAAGAACACGACGGCCAGCGACCACACGGCGGTGCGGCGCGTGATGCACCCGATGGCGATGAACAGCGCCACGTACGACACGCTGGCGCCCGCGGCGGCCAGCGCCGCCGGGCCGGCGCTCGAGGGCGACCCGGCCACCACGGCGGCCAGCGCGCACGCCGGCACGATCGACACGAACGCCACGGCCACGCCGCCCAGCCATCGGGCCACCACGATCTGCCAGATCGGCGCGGGCGACAACCACGTGAACGCGAACGTGCCGGCGCGCACCTCGGCGCCGAGCACCGAGTCGCCGATCACCAGCGCGGCGATCGGCACCACGAGGCTGAAGATCCCCTCGGCGGCGATGTTGGCGAACGCCCGGTCGGCCGTGGCGTCGGACGCGTGGCTGAGCAACCCGAACAGCAGCACGCCGGCGCACGGCAGCAGCACCGCGGCCCACCGCTTCAGCGGGAAGCACGACCGGAGCGTGTACACGAACAAGGCGACGAACCGGCGGCGCGGCCGCCCAGCAACCGTCGCCGGCCCAGCCGCCGTCATCGGACCAGCTCCCGGAAGAGGCTCTCGAGCGATTCGTCGAGCGGCCGGACCTCGAGCAGCCGCACCGACGACGACCGCGCGAGGCGCGGCAGCGACGTCGCCAGCTCGCGCGCCTGCAGCGTCTGGATCACCAGCGCATCAGCCGCGCCGTCGAACGTGACCCCGGCCACCGACGGCAGCGCCACGAGCGCGGCGGCGAGCCGGCGACGGTCGTCGGACCGCACGAGGACGTGACGTGGACGATCGTCCATGGCGTCG
>JANPGL010000068.1:0-7712 GCA_031423915.1 Actinomycetes bacterium
CTCGGGCACGAATCGGCCCCCGAACTCCCCGAAACGCCCGCTGGCGGTGGGCTCAGCCATCATCGACACGTGGAACCGTCCTTTGCGTCCGCGCCCACCGGGGGCGGCGCCCATGATGGGGGCAAGCCGGGCGCCCATCCAATCGGGTTGACGTGACACCGGGCGCGGCCCGACCGGACCGGACCCGACCCGGCTACTCGTCGGCCCAGTCGTAGGGCAGGTCGTCGGGGCCCCGGTACGACGACGGCCCGGCGGCGCGGGCGTTCGAGATGAAGGCCCGCAGCTTGTTCGGATCCTTGCGCCCGGGTGCGCTCTCGACCCCCGTCGACACGTCGACCCCCCAGGGCCGCACGCGGGAGATGGCCAGGGCGACGTTGTCCGGCGTCAGCCCTCCGGCCAGCAGGAGCTTGGCATCCTGCGGCACGCCGTCGATCAGCGTCCAGTCGAACATCTGGCCCGACCCGGGCGTGGGCGAGTCGACCAGCAGCACGTCGGCGCCATGCTCGTCGGCCCGGGCCAGCGCGGTCTCGCCCGCCGCGAACGCCTTGATCAGGTAGCCCACCGACCGCCGCACCTGCTGGCTGACCTCGGGCGTCTCGCGCCCGTGCAGCTGGGCCGCCTTCACCCCGGCCTTGTCGCACAGCTCGATGACCCGTTCCGGGAGCTCGTCGCGGAACACGCCGACCGTGAGCACCTCGGGCGGGAGCCGCCGCGTGATGTCGTACGCCACGCGCGGCTGGATCTGGCGCGGCGACGGAGCGAACACGAACCCCACGGCGTCGGCCCCGAGGGCGACCGCCAGCAGCGCGTCCTCCTCGTTGGTGATGCCGCAGATCTTCACGAACACCTTGCCGACGATACCGGCGACGGCACCATGGCCCGGGGACCCTTACCGGGGGGGTACCGTGCGGCCATGGGGCGCGAGGCGTTCGAACGGTCCGAGCCGGGCACGGTCGAGCGCCTGCTCACGACCACGCGATCGGTGCGACGGCGGCTCGATCTGCAAGCGCCGGTCGATCTGTCCGACATCCACGACGCGCTACGCATCGCCACCCAGGCACCGACGGGCAGCAACAACCGCTCGTGGCGCTTCCTGGTCGTGACCGACCCGGACACGCGCGCCGGCCTGGCCGCCATCTACCGCAAGGGCCTCACCGTCTACGCCGCCGCGCTGGCCGAGATGAGCGAGCAGGGCATGGAACTTCCGGTGCAGCCCGACGGCGAGCGGCTGCGCACCCTCGACGCGCAGACGACCCGATCGATGCGCTCGGCCGCGTACCTGACCCAGCACCTCCACGAGGTGCCCGTGCACGTCGTGCCGTGCCTCCTCGGCCGGCTGCCGGAGGGGGCCGACACGTTCCGCCAGGCGGCCTACTGGGGCTCGATCCATCCCGCCGTCTGGAGCCTGCAGCTGGCGTTGCGAGCGAAGGGCTACGGGTCGGTGTACACGACGCTCCACCTGGCCAACGAAGCCGAGGCCGCCGAGCTGCTGGGCCTGCCCTCGCACGTCACCCAGTGCGGGCTCGTGCCCGTGGCCCACGTCGAAGGCGACTTCCACCCGGCGTGGCGCGAACCCGTGGACGAGGTGGCGTACCTGGAGCGTTGGGGCGAGGGCTTCGTGGTACCCGAACACGGATGATGGCGCCGTCCGCGGCCGGAACGCCCGGTCGGCCACCAGGATGGGTGCAGGTACCGCCACGACGGCCGCTCCCGACACGATGACCCCCTCGCCATGACCAGGCTCCGCCGACCCCTCCTCACGCTCCTGGCGCTGGTGCTCCCCGGCGCGCCGCAGGCGATCGGCCGACGTTGGGTTGCCGCCGCGCTGCTCGGCATGCCCACGGTGACCCTGCTTGGCCTCCTGGCCGGCGCCTACGGCCGACACGGAGCGCTCGGCGCCGCCCTCGATCCGACGCTCGTCGATCGCACCGGCTGGGCGCTCGTGGCCCTGGGCGCACTGGCCGCCGTGTCGGTCACCGAGGTGGCCGTGCACGAATGGGCGCACCCGTCGAGCACCTTCGCCCGCGCCGCCGGGGTGATCGGCGTGGTGGCCCTCGCCGCGGTTCCCGCCGCGGCCGGGATGACGGGGCTGTGGTTCGCCGGCGAGCACAGCGACACGCTCAACCGGGTGTTCCGGGGCGGCGCGGTGCGCGCGGTGCCGAGCGACCAGGTCCTCGACGCCCGCACCTCGAACGACGACGCGGACGCGCCGGCCGCTCGAACGTCGGGGCCCGTCAGCGCCACCCGCCGCCCGGCGTCGGCCCGGGCCACGACGACGACCGTGCCCGAACCCGAGGGTCGCTGGAACGTCGTCCTGCTCGGCGGCGACGCCGGTAAGGGGCGCTCGGGGCTGCGCACCGACGCCATGGTGCTGGTGAGCGTCGACCGGCGCACCGGTGACGTGGCACTCGTGTCGGTGCCCCGCAACCTGGCCCGTCTGCCCGTGCCGGAAGGGGCGCTGCGGGCCAAGTTCCCGAAGGGATGGAACGATCTCGCCAACGCGTTCTACGGCTACGTGGCCCGCAACCCGTCGCTCGGCGACGGTACGGAGCAGGCACCGGCGAACGCGCTGAAGGGAGCGCTGGCCGAGGCGCTCGGTGTGCCGATCGACAACTACGTGCTCGTCGACATGGGCGGCTTCATCGACGTCATCGACGCGCTCGGCGGCGTCGACCTGAGCATCGGCAAAGCCGTGCCGGCCCCTGGCAACCCCTACGAGGCCAAGCACGCCGTGCGGGCCTGGTTCGGGCCCGGCCGCGTCCACCTCGACGGCACCGACGCCCTCTCGTACGCCCGCAGCCGCGAGGGCGACAGCGACTATCGCCGCATGGAGCGACAGCGCTGCCTGCTCGCCTCCGCGGCGCGTCAGGTGAGCCCCGCCGACCTGCTCCGGCGCTACAACGACCTGCTCGGCGCCATGGACCGCTCGGTCCGCTCGGACCTCACGCCGGCGCAGGCCCGTCAGCTCGTCGACCTGTACGGCAACGTCGAGCGCGGGTCGATCCGCAGCCTCGGACTGGCGCCCCCGCTGGTCAACACCGGCGCGCCGAACTACGCGCAGATCCGCGAGCTCGTGGCCGCCACCCTTCAGCCCCCGGCGGTCGCCCCCGGACCGACCGGCGCGTCGACCCCGACCACGGCCGCGTCCTCCGCGGCGACCGCACCCGACGACTCCGCGCCGGCCGCGGTGCTCGACGAAGGCTCGACCTGCTGACCCGTGGGGTCAGCCACGTGCCAGCCGAGTCCCGATCGCCGTCGTGACGGCAAGGCCTCCGTGCAGGTCCACGGACGGCTCCGTGGCGCGGGGTGGGCACCCCGTTGCTAGGTTCGCACCGTCAACCACAGATCGAGTTGGGGGTACGCCATGAGCGTCAAGGTCGGCGACAAGGTGCCGGACATCGAGGTCCACGTCCTGTCCGAGGAGGGGCGCCCGACGCCCGTCCGCACGGGCGAGGTGCTCGGCACCGGCAAGGTCGTGCTGTTCGCCGTGCCCGGCGCGTTCACGCCCGGCTGCTCCAAGGTCCACCTGCCCGGGTACGTCGCCCACGGGGCGGACCTGAAGGCCAAGGGCGTCGACAAGATCGTGTGCATCTCGGTCAACGATCCCTGGGTGATGGACGCCTGGGCGCAGTCGGCGGGCGCCAGCGACATCGTGATGCTCGGCGACGGCGCCGGGAAGTTCACCGAGGCGATGGGCCTCAAGATGGACGGTTCGGGCTTCGGCCTGGGCTTCCGCTCGCAGCGCTACGCCGCGGTCATCGAGAACGGCGTGATCACGGAGCTCGACGTGGAGACCGGCCCCGGCATCGACGTGAGCGCCTGCGAGAACATCCTCAAGAAGGTCTGACCGGCCGGGAGGGGGAAGGCCACCTTCCCCCTCCCGTCGAATCGGTGTCAGTCGGTCGGGAAGGCGCCGACGTGGTCGCGCACCCGCTGCTGGAGGTAGCGGGCACGCACCTCCTGGTAGTTCCCCAACGTCTGACCACGCTTGGCGCTCGCACGGAACCCGCGGGTCTGGGCGGCCATGTTGGCCGTGTCCTGGTCGTACACCCGGCCCAGCGCGCCGAGCCCTTCCGCCAGCGAGTAGCTGTCGTCGATCTCGATCTCCATGACGTCGGGGGGCGCCGGCGCCTTGCGCCCGTCCCCGGGACGAGGGCGCATCATGACCAGGTCGAAGAAGCTGTGGTCCACCGACGTGGGGTCCGGGCGGAATCGGTAGATCATCGACAGCTGGAGGCCCGGGAAGAAGAAGGCGTTCGGGAACACGAAGTACTCGATCGAGTCGAGGGTGATCGACTGGCTGAGGTGCGAGAAGTCGCGGCCGAACTGCTCGCCCATCCGCTCCTGCACGACCTTGGCCATCATGTCGCGAGCGCGCGTGCCGTCGGGGAGCGGCGGTACGTCGACACCGCGACGCATCGACGTGCGCTCCCACAGCTGCTCCTCGGAGAGCTGCGGATCGCGCAACGGGCTGTTGAGGCCGGTGGTGTGGATGAAGCGCGTCACGTTCGGCTCGAACACGTCGTACTGGGTCACCACTTCGTCGCCGAGTTTGCCCGTGGCATGGGTCTCGCGCACGTGGTACGCCTCGAGGAACGCCTCGGCGGCCGCTTTCCAGTTGCAGGGCAGACGCTTGCGGACGTGGGTCTCGATGTAGCGATCGGCCAGGCCCCAGTCGGCCCAGTGGCGCGGCAGCACGCCCAGGAACTCGTGCAGCGGCGCGGCGTCGGGGTCGAAGTTGACGAAGACGAAGCCCTCCCACACGTCGACCGAGATCTCCGCCAGCTGGTGGCTGTCCTCGGTCACGTGGGGGAAGTCCCACCGCTGGGGCAGGTCGACGAGGTCCCCGTCGAGGTTCCACGTCCAGCCGTGGAACGGGCACCGGAAGTCCTTCGACTTGCCGCAGGTACCGGGCTGCTTGAGCTGGGTGCCGCGGTGCATGCACGCGTTGGCGTAGGCCTTGATGGCGCCCGACTCGGTGCGCACGACGATGGCCGACAGGTCGGCCACGTCGTACACGTAGTACCGGCCGGCCGCCGGGAGGTGGTCGACGTGGCAAGCCCATTGCCACGTCTTCGCCCACATCGTGCGCTGCTCGGCGATGGCGTAGTCGACGGAGGTGTACACGGCGTACGGGATGTCCTCGTCGCCCAGGAACTGGTACGACTCCTCGAGCAGGGCCGGCGGCGGAGCCACCGGGTCGGCGAGCAGCTGCTCCTTGAGCGACGGACCGATCTCTCGGGCCATCCCGGGCGCGGGCTTCGTGTCGGTCATCGGGTCCCCCTTCGTCGTCCCAATTCATAGCAGTTGTTACGCCATGGCGGGAAGCACGACCGGCGCCTTGGGATCAGGCGCGGCTGCGGAACACGCTGTAGCCACCGGGGCCGACGGCCGCAGCGGCGACGAGCAGGACGATGCCGAAGATGATCTGTCCCTGGAGGAGCTGCACGACCCCCACGATGGCGAGGATGACAGCGATGATCCAGAGGAGGGTGGCGTTCACGACGAGGTTTCCTTCCGCAGCGTGGGGGCCGGTGGTGACGTCCCACGGATACGAACGCGCTACCCCGCTGCGAAGGGCCTCAATCCTCGCCGCGCCGCTCCCGGCAGTCGACGCAGTAGTCGGACCCGGCGCGGAACTGCGACAAGGCGAGCTGCATCTGGCACAGCGGGCAGCGGCGGTGCGTCGGGACCACCGGCTTGGCGGCCAACGCCGCGGCCGCGGCACGCTTCTCCGCCGCCGTGATCTTCGGCTTCGGCGCCGGCTTCACGATCTTCGGCGGGGCGACCACGCGGGGAACGGCAGGCACCGGCGGCCGTTCGCGCACACCGGCGGCGAACGACGTCCAGGCCTCGACCGGCACGAGCGCCATGAACCGGGCGCCGACGTGCGTGAGCGCCTCCATCTCGACCGTCAGGTTCGTGCGATCGTCGCGCTGGTACCGCCCGTACCACTCGACCGGGCGGATGTGGTGGTGGCGACCCGTGCCGTCATCGACGCGGTGCTCGTAGCCACCGGTCGTCTCGCCCACGAGCAGCTGGTGCGACTCCGCGTCGACCGTCACCACGATGTCGCCGGTGCGCATCTCGTCTCGGAAGCCGATGAGATCGTCGGCGAACGCCTCGGCGGCGGCGACGGCGGCCGCTCCTACCGGGCGCAACGACGCGATGATGGCAGCCCGATCGAGGCCGCCGGCGTCCTGCAGGCCAGGCGCCGCCACCCACGCCAACGCCACCGTGCCCGTCGACTCGAACGAGCGCACGTAACGTCCGCCTTCACCTGCTTGAACGAGCCAGCATCGTCTTTCCACCTGTGCAGCCTCGCAGCTTCCGACCCGGACGGCTGGTTCCCACCCAAAACACCAGGTCACAGCCTCGCCGAACGCGTTCGGAGCCACCCCCGACGCGGCCGCTCGAGCCCCGGCCCGCGCGCCGGACATAGTTTGCCTAGCTAATTAGCTTGGTAAAGTATCGCCGTGACCTCGACCACCGAAACGACTGGCGCCCCATGATCCGCCGGCTCCGGACGCTGCGCGCCGAGACGTTCACGTCGCTGCGCACGCGCAACTTCCGCCTGTTCTTCGTGGGGCAGCTCATCTCGCAGAGCGGCTCGTGGCTGACGCTCATCGCGCAGACGCTCCTGGTGCTCAAGCTCACCGACAACTCGGGTGTGGCGGTCGGCGGCCTGACGGCGTTCCAGTTCGGGCCCGTGCTGCTGCTCGGCGCCTACGGGGGCGCCATCGCCGACCGCTACGACAAGCGCCACATGCTGCTGGGCACCCAGGCGCTGGCCATGGTCCAATCGTTCGCCCTCGGTGCAGTGGTGTTCACACACGTGGCGTCGGTGCCCGTCATCTACGCGCTGGCCGCCGTGCAGGGGTGCATCACCGCCTTCGACAACCCGAGCCGACGGGCGTTCGTGGTCGAGATGGTGCCGGCCGAGCAGCTGAGCAACGCGGTCAGCCTGAACAGCGCGGTGATGACCGGCTCCCGCGTCGTCGGCCCGGCGGCCGCCGGCGCCCTGGTGATCAGCGTGGGTTACGGCTGGTGCTTCACGCTCGACGCCATCAGCTACCTGGCCGTGATCTACGGGCTCTGGCGGATGAACCCGGCCGAGATCGACAGGGCACCGGCTCGACCTCGCAAGCGGGGCGACGTGCGCGAAGGCCTCCGGTACATCCGAGCGAAGCGAGAGCTGTTCGTCCCCCTCGTGATGATGACGATCATCGGCACGTTGGCGTTCAACTTCTCGGTCACGTTGCCGCTGCTCGTGAAGCGGTCGATGCACGGCGGCGACGGCACGTTCACGGTGCTCTTCTCGGTGCTCAGCATCGGCTCGCTGGCCGGCGCGCTGTTCACGGCCCGCCGCACCACCGTCACCGGGCGCCAACTCGTGCTGGCCGCGGCCGGCTTCGGCGTCGCCATGCTCGGGTTGGCCGCGTCACCCACGCTCGCCCTCGGCTATCCGGTGGCGATCGCCATGGGGTTCGCCTCCGTGATGTTCATGACGAGCTCCACCGCCATCGTGCAGCTCGAGGCCGGCCCCGAGTACCGCGGGCGCGTGCTGGCCATCCAGGCGATGGTCTTCCTGGGCAGCACCCCGATCGGCGGGCCGCTCGTCGGTGCGGTGGCGGACGCGTTCGGCCCCCGGGCCAGCGTCGCCGTCGGCGGGGCCGCCTGTCTCGCGGCCGCGGCGTACGCGGCGCGGGCGA
>JANPGL010000069.1:0-6253 GCA_031423915.1 Actinomycetes bacterium
GGTGCAGTGGGTGATCTGTGATTTGTAATTGGTCACGCGCCGGTCGATCAGGTCCAATTGCTGCTTTTTCGCGGCCCAATCCGCATTTTTCTGAGACAGATTTGCGGCGTTTTCACGCTTGGTGCGTTCGAGCTTTTGTTCAGCTTGAGCGAGTGCATTTTTCTTGTTCGCCAGATCGGCTTCGTGGGTATATTTCTCGAGCACCCACTGATCGGTTGGCACGATGCGCGTGCTCGCCTCGGTCTTCGGCGACGTGAACGCTCCGGTCGCCGAGCCCGTCGCCTGCTGCCACTGGCGGTCGATCGTGACGGAGCGTCGCAGGAAGTCGACCCTGTCCACGGTGAGGCCGGCCGCTTCGGACTGGCGCAGGCCGAGGCCGGCGCCGATCACGATGGCCGCCTTGAACGGCTCGGCCGTTGCGGCGAGGAGCGCGTCGACCTGTTCGATCGACATCGGGAAGATCGGCGGCGCGTCGACCCGCGGCAGCCGCACACCGTCGCACGGGTTGCGCCCGCCGAGCAGGCCGTCGTCGAGCGCCGTGTTGAACACGCCGGAGACGTGCTGCATCACGACCCTCACGGTGTTCGGCGCGAGCGGCAACCCGCTGACGAACGACTGCACGTCGCCCTTGCGGATCGAAGCGATCGGCCGGTCGCCAAAGTGGGCGATCGCGTAGCGCAGCCGCTCTTCGACCGTGCGGTGCGTGCGAGGCCGCCAGTTACCCCGCTGGCGATAGCGCAGCGCGACTTCGGAGAACGGCGTGCGGCCGAGCCGAGGCGGGGCGTCGGTGCCCGTCAGCAGCCGGTGCTGCATATCGACGAGGTGCCGCTCGGCATCGGCCTTGCGCTCGAACGACCTCGACAGCTCCTTGCCCTGCGCGTGCTCGCCCACATGGCGAGGTAGACGACGGTCTTGCCGTCCTTCAGGAGCCGTCGGCGGACGTACGCCACGCTCTACAGCCTTCCACGCGACCACGGGTCGTCCGGACGGCGCCGTCGTCGAGCGCACCGGATCAGCTCGAGGAGCGGCTCTCGTGGCACGAGCACTCCGGCCGATGTTGAGCGACGGGATCTCGCCGCGTGCGGTCGAGTCGTACGCGCCCGATCGAGAGATGCCGAGCAGCCGGGCCACCTCGTCCACCGTGAACGTCAGCCGCTCGTTCATCGGGTCCCTCGGTCCGCTCGTCAGTGGTTCGCTCATCGGTGACCTCCTCGTCACCTACCTACAGAGGGCATCGCGCCCCAAGCGCAGCACCAAACGCCAAAGAAGTCGCGAAGACCACACACATGCACCAAAGGTTCGTGCACGCAGTCCGCGGGTCAGCTGGGGCGTAGCGCAGCTGTTGCGGCCCGCCGGTTCCCAGGCAGTAGAGAAAGGCCATGATGGTGAATGGAACGAGTCGAGCTCGTAGAGGGATCGGACCGATGGGAACTTCGTGGGCTTGTCCACGAGGTCTGGCAACTACGCGTGGATCATGCGATCTGGTTGGTGCTGAACACAGAGATCATCATCACGATCGAGGGCGTCTCCACGATCACCCGAGGCTCGTCGACCGTCGCCGTGGAGCAGGGTCCGGCCGGGCTTGTAGCCGTGCTTGAGCGACTCTGGACGAAGGTGTCGAGCGTGACAGCTTTCAAAGACGGTCGACTCGAGATCGTCTTCGGGGACGACGCAAAACTCGACGTGCCGGCTGATGACAACTACGAGCCGTGGGGACTCGTCGGTGACGACGGGATGCGGATCGTTTCCGTGCCGGGCGGGGGCCTCGCCGTATGGCTGCCTGGCGCCGCGGCCTCAGTCGACGGCACAGCGAGGATCGTCAGCTCCACGCGCTCTGAGGAGTGAGCCCACGAGCGTTTAAGGGCAGCAGTCGCGTGTTCAGCAACACGTCGCGAGTACACAGAAAGTACGCAGCTTCTGCGGACTCGGGCCTACTCGGCGGACAGCAACAGACGCGAACGACCTGGTCAGCGCACTATCGACGCGACTGTCCAGCCCGCGAAACCCCGACTACACGTTGAAGCGGAACTCCGTGACGTCGCCGTCGACGAACTCGTACTCCTTGCCTTCGACGCGGAGCTTGCCCACGTCCTTGGCCTTGTTCCACGAGCCGATCGAGAGGAGCTCATCCCACTGGATCACCTCAGCGCGGATGAAGCCGCGCTGGATGTCCGAGTGGATGCGGCCGGCGCACTCGGGCGCCTTGGAGCCGGCGCGGAACGTCCACGCCCGCGTCTCCTTCTCACCGGTCGTGAGGAACGTCCGCAGGCCCAGCAGGTGGTAGGCGGCGCGCACCATGCGCGGTAGCGCACCCTCGCCCAGGCCGAACCCGTCGAGCATCTCCTGGCGGTCGTCGCCGGTGAGCTGCGCCGCCTCGGCCTCGAGCTGCACGCACATGCCGATGATCTCGACTTCGTCGCCGAGCTCGGAGAACTCGGCCTGCACCGGAGCGATCTTGGCGGGGATCTCCTCGAGCTCGTCCTCGCCCACGTTCACGACGACGAGCACGGGCTTGTTGGTCAGCAGGAAGTACGGCTTCAGCGTCTCGCGGTGGGCCTTCGACAGGCCTCCGCGGTAGAGCGGTCGGCCGTCGGCCAGCGCGGTCGCGGCGGCGGCGAGCGCCTCGGCGTCGTCGACGAGGCTCTTGTCCATGCGCGACGCCTTCGACGTGCGCGTCGCCACCTTCTCGACCGTCTCCAGGTCGGCCAGCGCCAGCTCGATCTCGAGCACGCGCAGGTGCTCGATCGGGTCGGGGGAGCCGGGCACGTCGCCGTCCTCGAACGCGCGAAGCACGAACACGATGGCGTCGACCTCGCGGATGTTGGCCAGGAACCGGTTGCCCAGGCCCTCGCCTTTCGACGCACCCTCGACCAGGCCACCGATGTCGACCACCTCGACCTGGGCGAACACCTGCTTGCGGGTCTTGGACATGGCGCCCAGCAGGTCGACCCGCTTGTCCGGGACCACGGCGACGCCGATGTTGGGGTCCTTCGTGGCGAAGGCGTACGGCGCGGCGAGCGCACCACCCGACGTGAGGGCGTTGTACAGCGAGCTCTTGCCCGCGTTGGGGAGACCGACCAGACCGAAGCGTTCCATAACGAAGGAGCGATGCTACCGGCCAGGACCTTCCTCCGAAGATCCCGCGTGTGCTCGACTGTGCCGATGCGAGCGTGGCGAGTGCACGAGGTCGGGGAGCCCGAGGCGGTCCTGAGGCTGGAGGACGACGTGGCCGACCCTGTCCCGGGGCCCGGCGAGGCGGTCATCCGGGTCGAGGCGACGGCGGTGAACTTCGCCGACATCCTTCTGTGCCGGGGCTCCTACCAGGTTCGTCCGCCCCGACCGTTCACGCCGGGTCTGGAGACGTGCGGCGTCGTCGAAGCCGTGGGCGACGGGGTGGACCTGCCCGTGGGCGCCCGGGTCGCCGGGCTGTCGGCGCTGCCCTCCGGCGGGTACGCCGAGCGGGCGCTCGTGCGGGCCGGCGCCGCCGTGGTGATGCCCGACGACATCCCCGCCCCGGACGCCACCGTGCTCTACACGACCTACCAGACCTCCCACGTGGCGCTCCACCACCGCGCCCACCTGCAGACGGGGGAGTGGCTCCTGGTCCACGCTGCGGCCAGTGGGGTGGGTGCTGCCGCCCTCCAACTCGGCTTGGCGGCCGGAGCCCGGGTGATCGCCACGGCGGGCGGTCCCGACAAGGTGGCCCGCTGCGTGGCCGCG
The DNA here is from genome assembly GCA_031423915.1 of Actinomycetes bacterium. Taxonomy (GTDB): domain Bacteria; phylum Actinomycetota; class Acidimicrobiia; order Acidimicrobiales; family Ilumatobacteraceae; genus JANMAT01. The sequence goes on from JANPGL010000069.1 coordinate 3,721, forward strand.
GGCGCCCACCACGCCATCGACTACACCTCGGCCGACCTGTACGCCGAGGTCATGGCCATCACCGGCGGCCACGGGGTCGACGTCGCCTACGACCCGGTGGGGGGCGAGGCAGGAGACGTCACCCGCAGGCTCATGGCGTGGGAGGGCCGGCTGCTGGTCATCGGCTTCGCCTCCGGCACGGTGCCGAGCTACCCGGGCAACCACGTGCTGGTGAAGAACTACTCCGTGGTCGGGGTCCACTGGGGCGCCTACGCCGACCACGACAACGGCCGCGCCGTCATCGAGGGTGCGCAGGCCGACCTGGTCCGGCTGTACCGCTCGGGTGCCGTGCGCCCGGACGTCACCGCCGCGTTGCCGCTCGCAGGCGTGCGCGACGCGCTCGCGCTCGTGGGTGGCCGCCGCTCGAGCGGCCGCCTCGTCATCGTCCCGTAGCGCGCGGCGACGTCCGCGGCACCAAGAGGGCAGGAGGATCGGGTAGAACGAAAGACGATGACCCCCGAAGAAGCACTCGCCCGCGTCGTGCACCTGCTCGACCGGTCGTTCGACCAGACGCCGCGGGCGAAGGCGTTCAGCCGGGCGCTCGCCACGGTGCGGGCGACCGACCCGGCCGAGCTGGCCGAACGGGTGGCGCAGGGGACGCTCACCGACCTCGACGGCATCGGCGACTCGTCGGCCAAGATCATCACCGAGGCGGCGCGTGGCGAGGTGCCGGCGTACGTCACGAAGCTCGAGGGCACCACCCAGCTGAAGATCACACCGGCGGCCCAGGCCATCCGGGACGAGCTGCGCGGCGACCTGCACCTGCACTCCGTCTGGAGCGACGGCGGGGCCACGCCCGAGGCCATGGCCCGAACGGCCATGGCGCTCGGCCACGAGTACATGGTGCTCACCGACCACTCGCCCCGGCTCACCGTGGCCCACGGCCTGAACCGGGACCGGCTGCTGGCCCAGCTCGACGAGGTCGCCGAGCTCAACGAGCGCGTGGCGCCGTTCCGCGTCCTCACGGGCATGGAGGTCGACATCCTCGAGGACGGCAGGCTCGACCTCGACGACGACCTGCTGGCCCGGCTCGACGTGGTGGTGGCCAGCGTCCACTCCAAGCTGCGCATGGAGCGCACCCAGATGACCGAGCGGATGGTGCTGGCCGTGGCCAACCCGCACGTCGACATCCTCGGCCACTGCACCGGCCGGATGATCGGCAAGCGGCCCGAATCCACGTTCGACGCCGACTACGTGTTCGCGGCGTGTGCCCAGTTCCGCACCGCCGTCGAGATCAACTGTCGCCCCGAACGGCTCGACCCACCCGACGAGCTGCTGCGCGTGGCCATCGACTACGGGTGCTGGTTCTCGATCGACTCCGACGCGCACGCCACGGGCCAGCTCGAGTGGCAGCCCCACGGCTGCGAAAAGGCGGCCGCCACCGGGGTGCCGGTAGATCGCATCGTCAACACGTTCGCCCTCGACGACCTGCTGGCCTGGGCGGCGAGCTGACCGAAGCGGCTCAGCTGCGCATGGCGGTGGCGCGACCCGTCAGCTTGCGCACGAGCGCGTCGGCGTCGGCGGCCGGAGCCGGCTCGCCGAGGAAGTAGCCCTGGGCGAGGTCGCAGCCGAGGTCGGTGAGCGACCCGAGCTCGTTCGGGTTCTCGATGCCTTCGGCCACCACCACCATCGACCGCTCGGCGGCCAGGCTGGTGAGCTCGGTCACCAGGTCGTGGGCGCGGCTGTCGCCGCTGACCAGCTGGTGCACGAGGCTGCGGTCGATCTTCAGCATGTCGAGCTCGAGGCGGGCGAGTGCCAGCGTGGTGACACCGTCGAGGCTCACGTCGTCGAGCGCCACGCGGGCGCCGAGTTCCCGCACGCGGTCGATGGGACCGCGCAGGGCCCCGACCTGGCCGAGCATGGAGCTGGGCAGCTCGATGATCACCTGGAACGGGTGCAGGTGGCTGCGGGTGATCATCTGCTCCAGGTCGTCGACGAACCGGGGCCGGGTGATCTGGAGGACGTCGCAGTTCACGCTGATCGACAGCTGCGGGAGACCCGTCATCTCGTTCCACACCCGAGCCCGGGCGATCGACTGCTCGAACACGAACTGGCCGATCTCGACGATCTGGCCGGTCTGCTGGGCGAGCGGCACGAACTCGGCGGCCGAGATGCGGCCCCGCTCGGGGTGCTGCCAGCGCACGAACGCCTCGAACCCCTCGATGCTGCGGTCGTCGAGGCGGACGCGCGGCTGGTAGGCGACGAAGAACTGCCCACTGGTCAGCGCCGCCCCGAGCGACGCGCTGAGGTTCGCGGCGTCGAGCAGCCTGGTCAGATCGGGGAGTTTCATGGGTAGCTCCTCACGCCGGTCACGCCTGGGCAGATCGGCAGGGCCAGAGTCCGTCTAAATGGAACCACCGTCGAATTTATGTAGTGCTTAACAATGTCGCGGCGATTTGTGCCTGGGAACCGCTCCTGGAAGGCCGAGCGGCAGCGGGTTGGCTGACACTGGCCGTCCGGGAGTACGCTGGCACCCCTATGTCGAAGAAGACCA
>JANPGL010000070.1:0-4929 GCA_031423915.1 Actinomycetes bacterium
GCCCGGGCGCGCCGTGGTACCGACTGCCGCTGCTGGCCGACGCGCTCGGCAGCGACGACGCCGCGGCAGCAGGCGCGGGCTTCTACGGTGGCTACGGCGATGTGGCGCGCCGCTACCTGGTGCGGCCGGTCGACGTGCCGGTCCACCCGGCGATGGCAACGGCCGCCGCCTGAGGCGACGACCCGGCCGTCAGCCGTTCTGCAGGAACTCGACCCAGTTGCCGTCGGGATCCTCGACCATGGCGATCGTGATGCCCGGCCGGATCTCCGAGATCGGGATGCGCACCTTCACGCCCGCGGCCTCGCACGCCGCCACGATCTCGGCGAGGTTGCTCACCGACATCGTCCAGTAGCGGTAGCCGGTGGCCTTGTTGAGCCCGCCCGGCGGGTTCGAGGCCTCCGGCGCCGGGTCGTGCGCCACCAGCTTGATGAGCGACGTGCCGCACATCAGCCGGTGCATCGTCGAGCCCCCGGGCATCGGCATGCTGCCCACGTGATCGAACCCGAGCAGGTCGCGGTAGAAGCCCAGCGCCGCATCGGCGTTGCGCACCACGATGCCCAGGTCGATCGAATCCTTCGTCAGTTGAACCCCCATGGGCCCAGTCTGGCCCGCGTGACGGCGCGGCGCACGTCGGCGCGATCAGTACGGGCGACGGCGGCGACGCGTGCAGGGGATGGCGCCGGGCGCGTGACCGACGATCGGGTCGAACAGCAACGCGAAACCGGGGCCGAGCCGGGCCGACTGCAGGAGCGCCGAGCGGGCCTCGCGAAGCAGGCCGGTGGTGGTCCGCACGGTGCCCGGCTGGCGCACGGCAACCCCGACGTTGACGCTGAGGTTCCACGTGCCGTGGTTGGTGACGAACGGGACGGCGAACGCCGCCACCACCAGCTCGGCCTGGACCATGGCGTCGATGTCGTCGCGCACGCTCAGGCCGACGCAGTGGTCCTCGTCGTCGAGTCGGGCCACCACGGCGTCGCCGGGCGTGGCCTCGGCGATGCGGTGGGCGATCAGGTCGTCGAGCGACCAGGGCACCGCCGTCCGACCCGTGCGGCCGGCGCACGACGATCGCACGACGAGCAGGCCATAGCCCACCACACCGCGGTGCGCGTCGCTGGCATCCCCGGTTCGGTCCCGGTCAGGTCCTGGGCTCGGCGTCACGCCGGAAGGGTCGGCCCTGGGTCGGGGCGGTTGAGCGAGCCCACGACATCCTGAGAGCGACGAAACGAGATCCTGAACCGGTCGAGGTCAGGACGGCGGGAGGAGGCGGGAACGGAACAGTTCGAGAACCTGGTCGAGGGCGTCGCGGGTGGGCGAGCCCGGCTCGTCGACGAGGTCGCCGGTGAGCACCGAGTGGTGCTTGCGCAGCGGCCCGTCGGGGTGCCCGTCGGCCTGGCGGAGCTCGACGGCGACGAAGCCGTCGCCGAGGCGGCGACGCAGGTGCTCGAACCGCTCGGCCGGAACGAGCGGATCGCCGTCGAAGCGCAGGCCCAGCACGCGCAGGCCCTCGGCGGCGCACCGCCCGGCGACGATGTCGAGGTCGGCGTCGGAGCAGTCGATCGAGGCGCGGTGCTTCTTCGACACGCCGAACGGCAGCGACGGCTGGGACAGCACCGGGGCGAGAACGCGGGGGTCGGTGGCCATGGCCAGCGCGAACCCGCCGGTGAAGCACATCCCTACGACGCCGACGCCCGGTCCGCCGCACGCCTCGTGCTCGTGGGCGGCCAGCGCCCGGAGCCAGTCGACGGCGCGGGACGACCGGCCGGTGGCCAGCACGGTGAACTCCCGGCTGATGCAGGCGCCGAGCATCGTGCCCAGCGTCGTGCGTGCGGCCTTCCCCTTCGACAGGGCGCGCACGTCGAGGCCGGGCGTGCCGAACAGGTGCGGCACCACGGCGGTGCACCCGAGCGCGGCGACGCGGTCGGCGAAGCCGAGGACCATCGGCGTGATGCCGGGCATCTCGGCGATGACGATCACGGCCGGGCCACTGCCCTTGCGGTAGACGTCGTGGGTCGTGCCGCCGTGGGCGAAGCTGGCGCGGGCGAACGTGGCGAGGTCCCCGGAGGGGGCGCGGGTGGGGGACATCGGCCCATTCCACCACGGTGGCGATGGGTGTCGGTCGCGACCGGCTGCGTACGATCGACGCGGGCCGACCGAGGGGGACGTCGATGAGCACCGTGGACGAGGGACCGAGCGATCACGAGCGCTTCCGCGTCGTGTTCGACCGGGCGGGCACCCGCACACCCCTTCACCCGACCCGGGCCGACGTGCAGGTGCTGTCGCCCGACTTCTACGCGAACTTCGACGAGCTGACCACGTGGATGCGGGCCGAGGCCCCGATGTACTGGGACGACACGGTGGGCATCTGGGCGGCCGCCGCCCACGCCGACGTCACCCGCATCAGCCGCGACTGGCAGACCTTCTGCTCCGGCAAGGGCTCACGCCCCGAGAGCTCCGTGCCGTCGATGATCAACTTCGACGCCCCCGAGCACACCCGTCGGCGCCGGCTCGTGAGCCCGGGCTTCAGCCTGCGGCGGGTCGCCGACCACGAGCCGTTCCTGCGCCGCACGGTGACCGAGCTCATCGACTCGGTGATCGAGCGCGGTGCGTGCGACATCGTCGCCGACATCGCCACGCCGCTGCCGATGTACATGATCGGCGAGCTGATGGCGCTGCCCCAGGAGGACCACGCCCAGCTGCTCCACTGGAGCGACCTGTTCGCCACCGGCGGCCACGAGATCCGGGCCCAGGTCGAGCAGGCCGTGATGGAGTGGAACACGTACATCATGGCCAAGGTGGCCGAGCGGCGCGGCAAGGGCGGCGACGACCTGGTCTCGATCATCGTGAACGCCGACGACGACGAGGGTCCCCTCAGCGACGTGGACCTGATGTTCGAGACGATGCTGGTGCTCGTGGGAGGCGACGAGACGAGCCGCCACGTCACCTCGGGCGGCGTCGAGGCGCTGCTGCGCCACCCCGACCAGCTCGCCCGGCTGCGAGCCGACCGGTCGCTGCTGCCCACCGCCATCGAGGAGATGCTGCGCTGGGTCACCCCCGTGCGCAACATGAACCGCACGGCCACACGCGACGTCGAGGTCCACGGCCAGCAGGTGCGCGAGGGCGACCGGATCCTGCTGCTGTACCCGTCGGCCAACCGCGACGAGGCGGTGTTCGACGATCCGTTCCGCTTCGACGTCGGCCGCACACCGAACGACCACGTGGCCTTCGGCGCGTACGGCCGCCACCACTGCCTGGGCGCCCCGCTGGCGCGCTTGCAGCTGCGCGTCCTGTTCGAGGAACTGCTCGACCGCTTCGACGACCTCGAGCTGGCGACCGACGACCCGCTGCCGCGCCGCCGCGGCAACTTCGTGCTCGGCCTCAACGAGGTGCCGGTGCGCTTCACGCCGGGGCCGCGCGTGGCGGTCTGACGGCCGGGACTGGTGCACCGATCAGCAGCCTGGCGTGTGGAGGTCGGCGTCGTTCCGGCACGCTCTGGGGCACCACGCACGGCGTGGCGGACCCGATTGAGGTCGCGTGAAGTCGGTGGGCCTGACGATGCGGGCCAAGGCGCGCGCCATGGTCGTTCACGTAGTGGACGCTGCGCGGGTGATGTGGATGATGCGCGTTGGCCGGTGACGTCAAGAGTACGGGGTTGCGTGCACGCCCCGCCGCTGGAGCCCTAATCCTCTAGAGCGCACAAGGGGTGTTCTGTCACGGTTGGGTCGAGTTGCCGCTGTGCGCGGATTCACTGTGGAGGTCATTGTGACGATGAACCGTCTGACCAGGAGTTGGCGGCGACTTGCTGGTGCGGCGTCGCTTTCGCTAGCCGCGGTGGGGTTGGCCGCCGTGCCTCCCGCCTCGGCCGCGGTCACAATCATCGATCTCGGAGTTCTGCCGGGCGGAACGTACTCGTCGGGGTGGGCGGTCAACACCTCGGGCAAGGTCATCGGTGTCGCGATGGATCCGGTCACCTTTGCCAACCGGCAGGTGCTGTTCGGCGGCGGCGTCGCCTCGCCGTTTGGGACGTACTGCTGTTCGGGTGGTCAAGCGACGCCGAAGGCTCTCAATGACGGGGGCGAGGCGGTCGGCACCGAGAACGGCGGATATGCGACGAACGGCATCTATTGGGACAGCACCGGCCGATGGGTGGTCCTGCCCGGGCTGCCTGGCGGTCTACCCAACCGGGTAGCCGCCTATGACATCAACAACAACGGGACCATAGTCGGCATGTCCCGCGACGCCGCCCAGAACCGACACGCGGTCGTCTGGGAACGCGGCGTCTTCTCGCGTGACCTGGGCTTCATGGGTCAGGCGTCGGCGGGGTTTGCGAACTACACCGTTGCCGAGGGGATCAACAACCTCGGCGACATCGTCGGACAGGGCGTCGTCGGGCAGGACTATCACGCGTTCGTCTACCGCGCCGGCGCCTTCACCGACCTCGGTCTCGGGGAGGCAGTGGACATCAACGAGAGCGGTGTCATCGCCGGACACAGCCCGACCCGGGGTCAGGCGGTCGTGTGGCGCAACGGCGTCAAGACGCCGTTGCCGTCCCTTTCCGGTGACGCCGTCTCGTTCGGCCACTTCGTGACCGACATCAACAGCAACGGAGACGTCGTCGGCTACACCGTGCCTCCGGGGGCGACCTCGCTTCGAAACACCGCCGTGCTGTGGCGGGGCGGCAGGGCCATCGACCTCGGCCGCTACCCTGGAGGCGACGCCAGCGCGGCATACGGGATCAACGATGCCGGGCAGGTCGTCGGGGAAGGAACTCTCGTTCCCGGCGGTCCGATGCACGCCCTGATGTGGATCACGGGCTCGACGACAGCGACGAACACCAACCCGACCGTGACGCTCTCGGCCACGACCTCAGCGCAGATCAGGCCAGGCGGCTCGGTGACGTTCAAGGGGTCGTTCACCGACCCCGACAACGGC
>JANPGL010000071.1:0-2045 GCA_031423915.1 Actinomycetes bacterium
GAGCCGTCGCTGGGCCTCGCTCCCACGGTGGTTCAGCACATCTTCCGAGCGGTGCGGCACTTGGCCGACACCGAGGGCCTCTCGGTGCTGCTCCTCGAGCAGAACGTCGGTCAGGCGCTCAAGATCGTCGATCGCGTCTACGTGATGCGGTCGGGGCGCGTGCTGCTCGAGGAGACCGTCGAGGAGATGCGCGCCCGCGGGACGTACTGGGACCTGTTCTAGGGAGCACACGATGCCGAAGCTGACCGAATCCGAGCTTGCCTCGTTCCTCACCGAGCCCGGGCACCTGTTGCGCCTCGGCACCATCGATGCCGACGGCACGCCCAGGGTGGTGCCGATCTGGTTCGCCTACGTCGACGGCGAGATCCAGTTCACCCCGCGCGGCCCGTCGGTGTTCCTGGCCAACATCCGGCGTGAGCCGCGCGTCGGGCTGTCGATCGACGAGGACCCGCTGCCGTACCGCAAGGTCAGCGTGCAGGGACGCGCCCGCATCGTGCACGAGCCGGGGAACGACGACGCCTGGCGAGACCTGTACCGGGCCATCGCCAAGCGCTACGTCGACGCCGACGCAGCCGACGCCTACGTCGACAACACGATCGACCAGCCGCGGGCGCTCATCGCCGTGCCGCTGGCGGGCAGCGTGGTGACGACGTGGCGGATGCCGGTCGAGGGTGAGGACCCGACCGGCATCTGGCACCGCCGCTACTTCCTCGACGGCACCGTCATGGCGAACATCGCCGACGGCACCGCTTGACGCTCAGCGCAGCTGCTCGCCCCACACGGTGTCCTTGCGCAGCGACGGCTTGAGCACCTTGCCGCCCGGGTTGCGCGGCAGCGGTTCCGGCCGCACGGAGATGAACTGCGGCACCTTGAAGTCGGCGATCTGTTCCTTGGCCCACGCCCGCAACGCCTGCGGGTCGAGGTCGGCGCCGGGACGGGGGACGACGATGGCACCCACCTTCTCGCCCATCATCGTGTCGGGCACGCCGAGCACGGCCACCTCGAAGACGTCGGGGTGCTGGGCCAACGCGTTCTCGACCTCGACGCAGTAGACGTTCTCGCCGCCCCGGTTGACCATGTCCTTCTTGCGGTCGACGATCTGCACGAACCCGTCGTCGTCGACGCGGGCCAGGTCACCCGTGCGCAACCAGCCGTTCACGAAGGTCTGCTCGGTCTGCTCGGGCTTGTTCCAGTAGCCGGCCACGATGTTCTGGCCCCGGATGAGCAGCTCGCCCACGCCCGTGCCGGGCTCCACGTCCTCCAGGTCCACCTCGACCACCGGGGCGGTGAAGCCCACGGTCTCGGGACGGGCCTCGCACCACTCGTGGGGCAGGAAGGTCGACACCGACGAGGTCTCGGTGAGCCCGAAACCGTTGCCGAGTCGCGCTCCGGGGAAGCTGGCCCGGAGCTTGGCGATGACGTCAGGCGGGGTCGGCGCACCGCCGTAGGTGACCCAGCGGACGGAGCTGACGTCGAAGTCGGCGAAGTTGGGCTGGTTCATGGCCAGCCAGAAGATGGCCGGCACCGAGGTGAGCATGTTGATCCGCTCGTCCACGATGACCTGGAGGAACGTCTGGACGTCGAACGCCGGCATGATCACCGTGGTGCCGCCGAGCATCAGCGTCACCAGCAGCTGGCTGTTGCAGCCCGTCACGTGGAACATGGGCACCGAGATCAGGTTGCGCAGGCGCACGTCGTCGGTGATCTGGATGACGCGGCGGCACGTCTCGCAGTTGGACAGGAAGTTCTCGTGGGTGGTCATGGCCCCCTTGGGGAACCCGGTGGTGCCGCTGGTGTAGAAGATGGCGGCGAGGTCGGCCGGGGCGGCGTCGGGGCCCACGTACGGCTCGCCGTCGGGCAGCGGTTCGCCGGGGGCGAACACGTACGTGGCTCCGGAGTCGCCGAGCACGTACTCGACCTCGCTGTCGCTGAAGCGCGTGTTGACGGGGACCACGACGCCGCCCGCCATCTGGACGCCGAAGAAGGCGAACGCCCAGTCGTTGCCGTTGCCGAGCCGGATGGCCACGCGGTCACCGTCGGCCACG
>JANPGL010000072.1:0-4610 GCA_031423915.1 Actinomycetes bacterium
CCGGCACACCTCGGCCATGCGGGCGCTCGACTACCCGGCGCTCGCCGCGCCGCCAGCGCCCGGCCAGCTACGTGCCGGCGCCCACACCGACTACGGCACGCTCACGGTGCTCGTGGCCCGCCACGACCAGCCCGGGCTCGAGGTGCAGCGGCCCGACGGCACGTGGGCGCCCGCCGACCCGGTGCCCGGCGGTCTCGTCGTGAACCTGGGCGATGCCATGGCCCGCTGGACGAACGACCGGTGGCGCTCGACCATGCACCGCGTCGTCACCCCGGCCGAGGGCGGCGCCGAGCGGCGCCAGTCGGTGGCGTTCTTCCACAACGCCAACTGGGACGCCCGCATCGAGTGCATCCCGTCGTGCCTGCGCGCCGGCGAGACGCCCCGCTACGCGCCCATGGAGGCCGGCCCGCACCTCATGGCCAAGTTCCGTTCGACCGTCGGCGGCTGAGGGCTGGTCGGGCTAGAACACCGCCACCGGGTCGAGCCGGTGGATGCCCTCGTCGTCGGCCGGGATGGCGGCGATGATCTCGGCGGCCTGCTCCGCCGGCGGCCGATCCGAGGTCGGGTCGAGGGCGGCCGCCAGGTGGCCGCTCACGTGACCGCAGGCGAACGACGTTCCGCTCCACGCCGCCGCGGGACGGTCCCGGTCAAAGGTGTCGGACGTGCCGTTGCGCGTCGTCGACGGGTCCTCGGTGCCCGCGACGTAGCAGCTGACCTCCCGAACGCCCGGCGCGGTGACGTTGACCCACGGGCCAACGTTCGAGAACGGCGCCCGCCTACCGGTGGCCCGGTCGTGGGCACCCACGGCGATCACGTCGTCGAACGCCGAGGGGAACGTCGGCGACGACAGCCCGTCGTTGCCCGACGCCGCTACCACGGCTACCCCGGCCGCCCGCGCCGCGTCGATCGCGGCCCGCATGCCGTGCGGCGTCGAGTCCTGCAGCGTGTAGAAGCCGAGCGACAGGTTGAGCACGTGCACCTTGCGGTCGAGCGCATAGCGGATGGCCCGGGCTACGCCGTACTCCGTGCCGACGCCGTCGGAGTTCAACGCCTTCAGGAAGACGAGCTCGGCGCTCGGTGCGGCGCGTCGGACGAGCCCGGCGATGAACAGCGCGTGGCCGGCCTCGGCGTCGAGGTAGCCGTCGTGGTCGTCGTCGAGACGGTCGACGTTGCGTAGCTCCTTGCCGTTGTCGTCGACCTCGCCGAACGCGGTGTGGCTGTCGACCAGGTGATCGAACCAGCGCAACCCCTGCGGCAGGCGCACCGGCAGCCCGGTGTCGATGATGGCGACCTTCACGCCGGCGCCCGCGGTCGGGATGGGCAGCGGAAGGTCGGGCAGCACGGCGCCCTCGGCCGGTTCGGGATCGCCATCGGGGAACCCCTTGCGGAACTGGAGCCCGAATGCCACGTGGTTCGGCGCCACGCCGTCCATGCGTCCGTCGGTCAGTTCGAGCGCCAATTCCGCGGCGTTCACGCCCCGGGCCGGGTCGAGTGCGAACGCGGCCGCACCCGCGAGGGCGCCGCTGCCGACGGAGATGCGGCCGTCGCGGCGCAGGCCGTAGCTCGGCGCGACGACCCGATCGCCGTACCGGGCGAGGCGACTCTCGACCTCGGGCAGTGCGCTTTCGGCCGCCACGATCTGGTTGGAGATGAAGAAGATGTTGTCGCCCGTTCCTGGGTCGAAGTGCTGGACCTGGCCGGCGCCGAGGTACCGGTCGAGGATCGACTCCTTCCAGTCCCAGACGTGAGCGTCCCGCTCGGTTGCGAAGTTGGCCGGACGGCTCATACGAGGACCTCCACGGGATCGAGCCGTGCGCCGTAGACGCCGGGCATCGGCGGCAGCTTGTCGACGAGCGCCTGGGCCAGGGCCGCATCCGAGCCCGGAGCCACGCCGGTGAGCGCGGCGGCCACGGTGCCCGACACGAGGCCGGTGGCGAACGAGGTGCCGCTCCACCGGGCTTTGCCGTCGAAGCGGTCGGAATCGCCGTCGCGGGTGAAGCGGGCGTCCTCGACGCCGTCCACGTAGGGGCCGGTGACGAACGTGCCGGGGGCGTTGACGTCGACCCAGGGTCCCCGGTTCGAGAACGAGGCGAGGCCCTTGCCGCCGCCGTCGAGCGCTCCGACGCCGACCACATGCTTCGACGCCGCCGGGAAGGCCGGGGTGGTCAGGCCGTCGTTGCCGACAGCGGCCACGATCACCAGGCCCGGCCGCCGCCTGCGGGCGTCCTCGATGGCGGCGGCGATGCTCGGCGACGGGGTGTTCTGCAGCGTGTAGAAGCCGAGCGACAGGTTGAGCACGCGGATCGGTCGGCGGGCGGCCCACCGGACGGCCGCCGCAACGCCCTGCTCCGTGCCGAAGCCGTTGGGATCGAGGGCACGCAGGAAGTACAGCGGCGCGCCCGGGGCGATGCGCCGGATCATGCCGCCCACGAAGTAGCCGTGGCCGGCCTCGGCATCGAGGAAGCCGTCGCGCTCCTCGTCGAGCAGGTCGATGTGGTCGGTCTCGTCGTGCTTGTTCGCCCACGACACGTCGCGATCGAACCAGTCGGTCGCCTCGGGCCACCGGATGGGGAAGCCGGTGTCGATGATGCCGACCCCCACGCCCCAGCCCGGCAGGTCGCGGCTGTCGCCTCGCGACGGGAAAGCCTCGTCGACCGGCTCGGGGTCGCCGTCCGGCATGCCCTTGCGGAACTGGAGGCCGGTGACGAGATGGTTGAGGCCGACCTGCAGCGATCGCTTCGACCGTCGGTTGCGCAGGTCGAGCACCAGCTCGGCCGGGTTCACCCGGTCGTCGATGCGGAACGTGACGGGCGCGGCGAGGGCCGGCTCGTCGTCACCACCGTTGCCGCCGCCGACCGTGCCGATGTCGAGGTCTCCCCTCGAGCGTACGAGCGCCTGGCGCGCCGCCGACGCATACGACGAACCGAGCTCGGCGAGCGCGTCGTCGTTGGGACGCACCGGGGAGTTCGGCAACCTGGTGGCATCCTGCACGATGCGGGCGTTGAACCGGGTCAGCACCGGCTGGAGTGCCTCCACATCGGATGCGGCCACCACGATCTGGTTGGCGGCGAAGTACACGTTCTCGGAGGGGCTCGCCTCGTACTGCTGGATGCTCCCCCGGTCGAGGTAGTGCTCGAGCAGGTTTTCCTTCCAGTCGCCCACGTCGATGCGATGGGAATACATCTCGCCCCTCCCTGGCCTTGCGGCGCGGCCGAGCGGTGAGCCCGACCGGTCATCTTCTAGCATCCGAGCCGTGGGCGACGGTGGAGATACGTACGTCCTCGAAATCGTCGAGGAGCTCGTCCGCCGCGCCGAGTTCGAGCCGGGCCGGGTGTTGGACGGCGTCGAGTCGGTCCTGGCGGCCGTCATCAGCCCCGCGGTGGCGAGCGTGGCATGGCGGGCGCGGTCGAAGGCGGCACGTGTCCTGGACCAGGTCGACGACGCCGTCGCGTTCGCCCGGCGCAGCGTTGCGCTGGCCCGGCTCGCGGACGATGCCGGTCGCGAAGCCGACGCTCGCGTCACGCTGGCCCTCGCTCTGTTCGACCGAGGTCGCACCCGGCTCGCCTTCGGCGAACTGGACCGAGCCGATCATCTGGCCACCGATGCGTCGTCACTGCAGGTGCTCGGCCAACGGGCGCTGCTGCTCGAACGTCTCGGTCGCCTCGACGAGGCGATCGCCCTCTACGACGTCGCCGTCCGGCACCCCTCTGTCGGCCTGTTCGAGCCGATCGTGCTCACGAACCGTGGGATCGCGCTCGTCCTGCGCGGCCGCTACGCGGAGGCCCTCGTCGACCTCGAGCGGGTGCGGACGCTGGAGGAGGCCGAGGGTCCCAACGTCGGCTTGGCCCACACCATCCACAACCTGGCGTTCGCCCACGCATCCTCCGGCGACATCCCGCGTGCGCTGGCGCTGTTCGACGAGTCCGACGCCATGCTCCAGAAGCTCGGCTACTTCACCGGCCGCTCCGTCGTTGCCCGCGCCCGGGCGCGCCTCGCCGCCCGACTCTTCGATGCGGCGGCCGCGGCCGCCGACGGCGCCATCGCAGCGTTCGCCGGTCAGCGCGCCCACGCCGACGTGGCCGAGGCTCGACTGCTCGCCGCCCAGGCCAACCTGCGTCGATCGGCGCCCGTCGCCCGCGAGCAGGCCCGCGCCGCCGCCACGGCCCTGCGACGGCAGGGTCGCCACGCGCTCGCCGCGCTGGCCGACCACGTGGCCGTGCAGGCCCAGGTGCTCGAGGGGACGTGGACCCGGCGCACCCTGGCCGTGGCCGAGCGCTGCGTCGACGCGCTCGCGCTGGCCGGCCTGGCCGGTGAGGCGCTCGAGGCCCGTCTCACGGCCGGGTTGCTGGCCCGAGACCTGGGCGAGCCCGAGCGGGCCCGAGTTCATCTGGCCGGTGTGAGCGCTCACCGGACCGGCGGGCTGGCCGGCGAGCGCTTGCGCGGCTGGCACGCCGAGGCGTTGCTCCGACTCGACCGCAACGAGCGCAGCTCGGCCCGGCGTGCGATCGCCGCGGGGATCGAGGTGGTGCGCGAGATGCAGGGCCTTCTCGGTGCCGCCGACCTGCAGGCCGCAGCGGCCGGGTCGGGCGTGGCGCTGGCCGACCTCGGGC
>JANPGL010000073.1:0-4527 GCA_031423915.1 Actinomycetes bacterium
CGATGTGGAACTCGGCCCGGCCGGCGAAGTTGCGGCCGCCGTCGTCCTCGCGCAGCGGGTTCGTGTCGAGCAGGGTGTCGCCCTGCCGGTTCACGACCACGACGCGCACGGGCGGGTCGGTGCCGAGGGCGTAGTCGCGCAGCTCCTGGGCCACGGCGCCGTCGAGCCGGCCCGCCGCCACGCTGCCCTGGACGCGGCTGGCCTGCACGAAGGCGTCCTTCACCAGGTCGTTCGTCTTGGCCTGGATCAGACGGTTCTTGTACGAGATCCCGAGGGGGAGTGCCAGCACGCCCAGCACCATCAGCGTGATGGCGAGGTAGCCGAACAGCAGGCGGCGGGTCACGGTGAGACGCTAGGGCGTACCGGCCCGTTCACGCGTCGGCGCGAAGGCGGAACCCGACTCCGCGGACGGTCTCGATCCAGCTGGGATCGCCCAGCTTCTTGCGCAGCGAGGCCACGTGGACGTCGAGCGTCTTGGTGGGCCCGTACCAGTTGGGGTCCCACACCTGGTCGAGTATCTCGGCCCGGGTGCGCAGGGCGCCAGGGTCCTCGGCCAGCAGCGCCAGGAGCGCGAACTCCTTGGGCGTCAGGTCGAGGTCCTCTTCGACGAGGCGGACGCGATGGGTGCGACGGTCGATCTCGAGGTCGCCGATGCGCTGCGAGCCCGACTCGTCCGACGAGGGTGTGCTCGTGGGCTCGGTGACGGTGCGCCGGAGGATGGCCCGGATGCGGGCGACGAGCTCGCGCACGCTGAACGGCTTGGTCAGGTAGTCGTCGGCCCCGAGTTCGAGCCCGAGGACCCGGTCGATCTCCTCGCCCCGGGCGGACACGACGATGATCGGGACATCGGACGACGCCCGGATGCGCCGGCAGACGTCGAGACCGTCGATGTCGGGCAGCCCGAGGTCGAGCAGGACCATCTCGGCACCCGTCGTGGCCAGGGCCTCTCGACCGGTGGCCACCCGGTGGACCGTGTACCCCTCGCGCTCCAGACCCTTGCGCAGGGGTTCGGCGATGGAGTCGTCGTCCTCGACAAGGAGAATGTTCACCCTGCGAGCCTGCCACGAAATCGCAACGCGGGATCGGTCTTCACCGAATCCTTACCGGGCGTCGGATGGCATCTGTCCAGGTCAGGCCTACTGTGATGGCGTGGGAATCAAGCGGATCGTAGTGGGCATGGCGACGGCCGGAGTGGTGGCGCTGGCCGCGAGCACGGCCGGGTACGCCAACGCCCGCCTGCTCGACAGGGGTGAGCGGGGTCCTGCCAGCAACGTCGGGTCCCTGCGATTCGACTCGGGGCTCGACCCGACGACGACGTCGTCGACCCTGGCCGCGTCGACCACGGTGACGACGGCCGAGCCCTCGAGCATCGCAGCGCCGGCACCCACCGACACGCCGGCGCCCGCACCGAGCGAGGCGACGGCGCCCCCCGAGGACACCGCGGCGCCCGAGGCCGAGCCGGAGCCCGATCCCGAGGAGTCGGACGACTCGGCGCCCCCGCCGGCACGCCCGGGCACCACGAAGCCCCGTACGTCGCCCACCACGAAACCGACCACGAAGCAGACCACGAAGCCCTCGGCGAGCCCTGCTACCAAGCCCGCCTCGGACAGCACGATCGCTTCGACGAAACCCCCCGAAGACGACGCCTCGACGAACACCACGGTGCGCAAGCCTCACCGCCCGCGCCCCACTTCCACGTCGAGCACGATCGACGACGACTGAGTAGGCGGACACCATGAAACGACGCACTGCGTTGGCCACAGCGGCCACCATCACGATGGTCCTCACGGCGGGCGCCGCCGCGGCGCAAGCCACCGGGATGCTCGGCGGCGAACGGGTCCGGAACCGCGACGTACAGCCGGTGGCCACCGTCGGCACCGAGGCCACAGCGCCGTCGATCGCCGAGACGACGGCCGGCACCCGGCCGACCCTCCCGCCCGTCGTCGTGACGCGACAGGAGTTCGCGGACACGGTGGTGGTCGTCACCAGTGCGCCCCCCGAGGCTGCGGCGGCACCCGAGTCGGAGTCGGAGTCGGAGTCGCCGGCGGCCTCGAGCCGGAGGACCGCCACGCCGTCCGCGCCGGCGGCCGCGCCCGGAACCGAACCGGCGTCCGAGCCGACATCGCCGCCGAAGGTCACCGCTCCGAGGGCCGGGAACGACGGCCCGCCGGCCACCTTCCGGAACCCGCGCGACAACGACGACAACGGTGAAGGTCACGACGACTGAGCCGCATGCGGCCCCGAGTGGTCGCGCTCAGCGCAGGAACTTGCTCGTCGTGTTGTCGGCCAGGACCTTGCCGTTGGTCTGACAGGTGGGGCAGTAGTTGACCGTGTAGCTGCTGTAGGCCACCTCGCGGACCGTGTCGCCGCACACCGGGCAGGGATCGCCGGTTCGGTGATGCACGCCGCCGGGCCGATCGGCCGAGCTCGACATGTCGCGGCGGGTGCGCTCGTACGCCAACCCGTCGTCGATGCACGCCGTGATGGCCGCCGCGACGGCGGCCGCTCCGCCGGCGCCGAGCTTGGCGGTCGTGGCGAAGGGCGAGAGCCGCGCCCTGTGGCACACCTCGTTGGCCAACCGTCGGCCGAGCCCGGCCACGCAGCTCTGGTCGCGAAGGAACGTGTGGAGGCGCATCGGTCGCGCCGCCAGTCGCGCCGCCAACTCGTCGACCCCGATGCGGTCGGCATCGGGGCCGAGCTTGGCGAGCGGCAGGGTGTCGAGCACCTGCGCGGTGGGCACGCACCACACGCCGGCGCGACGTTCCGTGCCCGCCTCCGTGAGCAACCACGCCCGCCCGTCGGCGAAGTGCCAGCGCGCCTGGCCATGCTTGCCCGGCTTCGATGTCGGCTTCGGGTCCTCCTTCAAGCGGCCGCCCTGCATGAGGTGGACGACGAACGTGAGGCCGCCGAAGTCGGCCAGCAGGTACTTGCCTCGGCGTCCCACACCGTTCAGCGGTTGGCCATGTGCCGTGTCGGGCGACGGCGAGGCGGTCTTCAGCGCGGTGAACCGCAGTGGCACGAAGCGCTCCAGCACGGCGCCGGCGTACCCCGCGTCGAGGCGCTCGGCGTGGGCTTGGACCTCGGGCAGCTCAGGCATCGTCGTACCTCGTGCGCGCCGCCACCACCGCCATGACGTCGTCGAGCGCCGCCAGCAGGTCGCGGGCGGCGAGTAGGGCGGACGGATCGCCGACGATGCGGACCTCGCCGCGTATGAAGGCCTCGGCGGCGTTGCGGGCGCCCGAGGCGATCGCCGTGGCGGTCGTCCGGTCCTCGACGATCCGCACGTCCTCCGGGGACGCCGGGCCCCAGCCGGCCCGCGCCCCGCCGCCGTGCGACGAGACATGGAAGACGAGGTCCCCGGCAGGGTGGTTCACCACCTGGGTGAGACCGACCGGCGGGGTGCTGGCCTCGGGCAAGCGACCGCGGACCGCCAGCTCGGCGTCGATCGCCGCCAACCACTCTTCGCTGAGATAGCGCACCAGCACGCCCCGTAGTCTGCCGTACGTGGACACCTCGGCCGCAGGGACGGTGCCCGCCAGCGACGAGGGCCGGCATGCGACGGGCGACGGCCCCTGGTGGGCCGAGCGGTGGTGGTTCGGTTGGTGCGAGGGGATCGATGGCGATCCCGGGGCCCTGTCGGGGGGCTTCGTCGAGCTCGTGCTGTTCCCGAACCAGCGGTCGGGCTGGTACCGCGCGGCATGGGTGCGACCCGGCGAGCCCCTCCTGGCCATCGTCGATCACGGCGTCCCGCTGCCACGCGTCGGGCTCGAGCTCCGGGCCGACGGCCTGTGGGCCGATCACACGATCGAGGCGCCGCTCGCGCAGTGGACGATCGCCAACGAGGCCTTCGCGCTGGCCGTGGAGGATCCGGACGAGCTCACCGGCCGGGCCTACGGCGTACCGACGCCGCTCGCCCTCGACGCCGAGTGGTACGCCGACCGGCCAGCGGTAGCGCTGACGGGAGGGCCCGTGGCGGGTTACACCCAGGACGGTGGGCTTGAGGGCACCGTCGAACTGGGCGGCGGTCGTCGCGTCGAGGTGCGCAGGGCGCGGGCGTGGCGGTCGCACACCTGGGGGCCGCTGGTGCTGCCCGACGCCGCCGACGTCGCCCCGGACACCGTGCGGGGCCGGGTGCCCGACCGGTGGCCGACCCCGTTCGACGCCGTCGTCGAGGACGTGCTCACCGCGGCCGGTTGGCTGCGCCGGTTCGTGCCTGGTCGACCGGCGACGGGCTGACGGCTCAGACCGACTCGGTCGCCGCAGCGGCCGCAGCCGCCGCCCGCCGGTGCCGGACGACCTCGATGATCATCGGGGCGATGCTCAGCATCACGAGCAGGGGCACGGCGATCTCGATGTTGTTCTTCACGACGTCGATCTGGCCCAGGAAGTAGCCGGCCGTCGTGACACCCGCAGCCCACAGCACGCCGCCGATCACGTTGAACATGACGAACGTGCGGTACTTCATGTCGGACACGCCGGCGATGATCGGTGCGAACGTGCGGACGATGGGCACGAAGCGGGCGAGCA
>JANPGL010000074.1:0-5716 GCA_031423915.1 Actinomycetes bacterium
GCGTGCCTACAACGTGCCTATAACCCCGTCCAACCCTGTCCCACAGGGACCAACCGGCTAGGGGACCAAGCGGAGGTCGTCGCAGCCCTGAGCAGGCCAGAAAGGGTCACGCTGGGACACCCCGCGATCGACCGTCTTCGATTCCCAAACTGAGAGCGCGGTTCGACTCCCGTCACCCGCTCCGGTGTGATGTCGCGAGGCGCTTCCAGGCCAGGCCTGGTGAACGCGACGGCCATCAGGCCACCGGCAGAGCCAGCTTGTCGAGAACCTTGTAGTTCGGGCCGAGGTAGACGACCAGGCTGTACTTCCCGGCGGCGAGCGCCCGGACGAGCTTGATGCTGACCGTGGCGCAGCCCTTCGACTTCCACGCCAGCGGCCACTGGTCCGACGCCTCGGCGAGGCCGACGAGCTTGCCGGTCGGATCGGCCACCGTCACGAGGAGGTCCTGATGAGCCACAGGGAATCCGGCGTAGGTGAAGCTCACCGCCAGCTCCGTCGCGCCCACGGTCGGCGCGGCGGCTGCCGTGGAGCAGGTGGTGGCGACGCCGACGGGACCGGGCTTTACGAGCTTGTAGTCGGACACGACCTCGTCGCCCGAGAGCAGCGTGACGTACGGGCTCACGTAGTCGGTCTTGGCGCGCGCCGCCGCGATCAGATCACGGGCCAGGTTGATCGGGCGGATGGCATCGATGCGGTTGATGTTCGACGGGTTGTCGCCCGTCTGCGTCCGCGAGATCGACGGCACGCCGACGATGCGGCCCGAGCGATCGGCCGCCAGGCCGCCGGAGTTGCCCGCGTTGATCGCGGCATCCACGTTGAGCCAGGCCCTGTTCGTGGCCATGCGTTCGTCGGCGACCGGGCTGGCGATCACGCCTTTCGTGATCGTCACGGCCGAGGCGCTGGCGACGGCCGGGTAGCCGATGACCCGCACCTCGTCGCCGGTGCGGATGGTGTCCGAGTTGCCGACCGTGGCCTGGTGCAGACCGCGCAGGTCGGCGGGTGCCACCAGGGCGCCGCTCAGGCTTTTCGTGATCCTGATCACGGCCAGGTCCGCGTACCCGTCGGCCGCCACGAGTTCGGCGCGGAACCGCGGCTCAGCCGCTCGATCGAGCCCGGGGCTGACCGCCACCACGACGTCGCGTGGGTTGGCCGACAGGCCGCCCTCGGGCGTGGTGCTCACCAGGCCGCGTCCCGGTGCGCTCGGTGCGGCCACGTGCGCGTTCGTCAGGATCAGACCGCGTGAGGCGTCGATGATGGTGCCCGACCCCTGCACGCTCACGTCGCCGAAGTCGGCGAACAGGTGGACCGTGGCTCGGGCGAGGTCGTCGTTGCTCGACGACGCACTCGAGGAGCCGCTGCGGGCGACGGCGAAGACGCCCACACCGACCGCGAGCGCGGCCACGACGCCCACGGCCACCAGCGCACGGCCGCTCCGGGCCACCCGATGGACGCGTTGGCCGGTGGTGAGCTGGCGCTCCCCGCTCGCCATCAGCACGACGCGCTCGCCCGCCTGCGGATCGCCGAGCATCAGCGCCGTCGCGCCGGCGAGGGTCACGGTGGACACCCGTGCGTCGTCGAGGAACGACCCGCGGCGGCTGCGGTCCTCGAACAACCAGCTCGTGCCGTCGAAGCGCACCGCGGCATGCTCGCGTGACACCGTCGGGTTGGCGGAGACGATGGTGCACGTCGCATCCCGTCCGATCGTGACGGTCTCGTTGGGGCCGACCGTGATCGTCTGCCCACCGCACTCGACGGTGAGCGACGAGCCGGCCACGACCGTGCCGGCCGCCGGGCCGGGCTCGCGCAGCGCGCCGCCGGGTCGGCCGTCCATGCCGCCCGGGAGCACCGTGTCTGCCGTGCCCGGCAGCACCGTGTCGCCCAGACCGGGGAGCACGGTCGCCGCGTCGTTCGACAGGGGGGTGAGCACGATGCGCTCCGCCTGGGCGCCCTGCCCGAGCACGACGGTGACCGGGCGGTCCACCGACACGCGCGGCACCCGGGCACCGTCGACGAACACCCCCTGTGTGCTCGCGTCATCGGTCAGCACCCACCGCGCGCCGTCGTGTGCGACGTGCGCGTGGCGGCGCGAGACGGCCGGGTTGTCCAGCACCACGTCGTTCGAGGGATCGCGTCCGAACGTGACGGTCTCGCCGGGCGACGCCGTCCGCTCGCCGGACGACCACCGGATGGTGAGGGCAAGGGTCATTGGGTGTCCGCCTTCGTGGTGCCTGAAGTAGAGGAAGTGGCGCGGGCGCCGTTCGCGACCTGGGTCGGCGAGGCGTCCGGCGCCGGGCCGGGCACCGGCTCCACCGAGGGGCCGGCCGACGTGGACGGATCGATCCCGCCGTCGGTCGCCGTCGGGGGCGGTGCGCTGGTCGACGTCGTGCGGGGGCCGGAGAACGGTGTGGTCGGCGATGCCGTGGTGGGCCGGGGCACGCCGGCGGCCGTCACCACGGGCGATGGTGGCGCCACGGTGGCGGTGGTGCTGGTGGCCACGCGGGTAGTGGCGACGACGGTCGTGGACGACGGCGTGGCACCGGAACCGCGGCCCAGGGCCAGCGCGGTGCCCCCTCCGACCACGAGTCCACCGGCGAGCGCCGCGGCCACTGCGCCTGTGGACCACCGGCGCGGTGTGGCCGGCGAGGCAACGGTCGAACGGGGGACCGCGGTAGGTGGCGCCACTGGGCCCGGGGGACGGGGCACCCGACCGGGACCCGGGCCGGCCAGCGCTGCGCCGGCCCGCGCCCCGCCGGCGGCGCCGGGCCACGCTCCGTCGACGCAGTGCAGGAGGGCGACGCTCACGTCGTCGCCACCGATCTCCGCCGATTCGGCCAGCCACGTGGGCAGGCTGGCGGCCACGTAGGTATCGCCGCGCTCGACCAGGTGGTGCCCGAGGTCGGTCACGACCGTGGGACGCCAGTGCGCGTCGGCGAACGCGTTGCCGTAGCCGTCGGACGCCAGCAGCACCAGCAGCGCGCGGTCCTCCACGACACCGACGCGCAGGTCCGCCGCTGCGTCGGGTAGGCACAGGCTGGTGGTCTCGCCACCGACGAGCCGTTCGTCGCCCGGGACGGGCGTGACGACCTCGCCCGTGCGGCGGGCGACGACCAGGTCGCCGTCGCCGATCTGAGCAGCCACGACGAGCGTCGGCGTCGCCACGGCCACGAGCAGCGTGGCGCCGTACGAGATGAGCGGCTCGCCGTCGAGAGGGGCCCCGGCACGCTCGCGCTCGGCGGGCGTGAACGGCCGCGAGGCCAGGTGGGCGAGCACCCGTTCGCGCCAGCGCGCCACCACGGGCGCACCGAGCGCCTCGCGGGCGAGGCGCCGCGCCTGATCGCCTGTAACGCCGGCCGGTAGCCGCGCCGCCAGGCCAGCCGCCGCCTCGAGCGCCGTCTCGACGGCCAGGCGGGCGCCCACGTCGCTGCGCACGTAGCGGACACCGCCGTGACCGTCCGACAACGCGGCCACCGCGCCGGTGCCGCCCAGCTCACGGACCGCCACCGCGTCCTGGTTCGGCATGCCCCGGCGCACGTGGCTCGACCCGAGGGCCGTACCCGACATGGCGCGCCACGCACCCGCGTCGCTCACCACGTGAACTCACCGGGCGCGTCCGACGTGACGACCTGCGGCAGGGGCCCGAACCGGCGGCCCACCGCAGGGCTGGACGCCACGCGCGACGCGTGGACCGTGGCCCACCGGATCATGCGGACCAGCTGCTCGGGACTGTTCGCCGTGAGCGGCTGGACATCGCTCGACGCGATGAAGCGCTGAAGCACCTGATGGTCCGCGTCGCGGCCGATGCCGACGGCCAGCCGCGCCGCGCGCTGGCCCCATGGCTCGTCGAGCAGGCGCCCGAGCGCGGCGCGGTAGTCGTCCGTGGGAAGCCCGTCGGAGATGAGCACCATGGCCGGCGGCAGCGCGCGTTCCTCCATGGGCGGCGCGGTGATCTGCGCCGTCAGGAGCTTCAGGGCCGCGCCCAACTCGGTGTACCCGCCCGGGACGAGATCGGTCCACACCAGATCCTCGGCGGGCGTGGGCTCGGCGACGTGCCAGCGGGCCCCGGTGGAGAACGCGATCACGCGCACCAGGACGTCGGCGTGGGGGTTCTGGCTGGCCGCATCCGCGAGGTGCGGCATGGCCTCGCGCAGCGCCGTGTTGAGCGCCTGGATCTTGCCGTCGGCGGCCATCGAGCCGGAGCAGTCGGCGAGCACGAAGAAGTGCAGCGGTCGGCGGGCGAGGACTGACCCCGGGCGTTCGTTCATAGCGGCACCAGTCGAGCGCGCCGGCGCGTCGGGCGCCGGTCTGCCCGTACGCTATGCGAACCATGGTGGAGATCGGGCTGAGCCTGGAGTTTGCCGCCAGCGGGCGCCGCGGCACCGTCACGAGCTTCCTGGGCGAGGGGAGCCAGGGCTCCGTGTACGCCGTGTCCGTGGTGCCGGGAGGCGAGCTGGCGCTGAAGTGGTACCACCGCTCCACCGCCACCAACCATCAACGCCAGGCGCTCGCCGAGTTGGTGGAGCGCGGCGCACCGAGCGGCCGCTTCCTGTGGCCGATCGAGATGGTCGAGGGCATCGACGGCTCGTCGTCGTTCGGTTACCTGATGCCGTTGCGGCCCGCCGAGTACGTGGGCATCGACCGCATGCTGCGCGGCAAGGTGCCGACCAGGTACTCGACCATCACCACGCTGTGCCTGGAGCTGGCGGATGCGTTCTTGTCGTTGCATGCGCAGGGCCTGTGCTACCGCGACATCAGCTTCGGCAACCTGTTCTTCGACCCGGCCACCGGCACCCCCCTGATCTGCGACAACGACAACATCGGCATCGACGGGCGCGACAACTCGGCCGTGCTGGGCACCCTGCGCTTCATGGCCCCCGAGATCGTGCGGGGCGAAGCCGGGCCGAGCACCCGCACGGACCTGTACTCCTTGGCCGTGCTCCTCTTCTACGTGCTGATGGTGGGCCACCCGCTGGTGGGGCGGCGCCAGCTCGAGTACCCGTACTGGGACAGCGCGTCCGAGGAGGACCTGTTCGGTCGCCGCCCGCTGTTCGTGTTCGATCCTGATGACAGCTCGAACTTCCCCATCCCCGACGAGCACGCGTCGGTCATCTTGAACTGGGACATCTATCCCGCGTACGTCCGCGACCTCTTCGTGAAAGCGTTTACCCGCGGTCTCATCGACCCCGGCAACGGGCGCGTGCGCGAAAGCGTGTGGCGCGCCGCCATGGCCCGGCTGCGAGACAGCATCGTGCGCTGCCCGTCCTGCGGTCGAGAGAACCTGTTCGATCAGGACCGGCCGCGGCGGGCGTGCTGGTCCTGCCAGCACGCCATCGAGCCACCATTGCGGCTCGACCTCGGCGGCCAGTACCTCGTGCTCAACGAGGACACCCGGCTGTTCCGCCACCACCTGGTGCGCGACTACGACTTCACCCGTGCGCTCGCCGAGGTGGCGCGTCACCCCGAGCGACCCGACGTGTGGGGCCTGCGGAACTGCAGCGACCACGCGTGGACCGTGCGGCTCGACGGCGGAGAGCGACGGCCCGTGGAGCCCGGTCGATCGGTGAGCCTGGTGCCGGGTACGACCATCACGCTGCGCGAGGGCGAGGTGCGTCTGGTGCTGTGACGGGTGCACCGTTCAACCCCCCGTCGTGAGCGCACGGGCGACGCGGGGCGACACGTGCACCCGCTTGCCGTCCACGCTGATGGTGGCGATCGGCAG
>JANPGL010000075.1:0-1831 GCA_031423915.1 Actinomycetes bacterium
GGGGAAGTACTGGCGAAGCAGGCCGTTGGTGTTCTCGTTCGTGCCTCGCTGCCAGGGTGAGTGCGGATCCGCGAAGTAGATCCGGATGCCGGTGGCCTGTTCGATGCTCTCGTGGTGGAACAGCTCGTTGCCCTGGTCCCATGTCAGTGTCCGCCGCAATTCTGGTGGCAACCTTGAGAACGCGTCGATCAGTTTGTCTCTGACCACAGGCGCCGAATGGCCGCCCGGCAGCGGAATGAGGATCGTGTGACGGGTCTTGCGGTCGACCAGCGTTGCGATAGCCGCGCTCAGTCCTGCGCCGATGACGAGGTCGCCCTCCCAGTGCCCGACTTGTCGTCGAGTCTCCGCGGCGGGCGGGCGTTCGCGGATCGAGCGCATCTTGGTGAGCTGGCGCATCGCTCCCTCACGCGTGCGGCCGCGACCACGTCGGCGCCGATACGTTCGACCGGTCCGCAGCGGCCGCTCGACATCGACGACGATCAGGCCTCGGTACACGGCGTCGTAGATCGTCTCGTGGCAGAGATGCCAACGGATTCTTCGGGGCCATCGACGTCGCAGCCACCGGCTGATCTGTGCTGGTGACCAACGCTTCGCGAGCTTCGCGCCGATGACTCGACCCAGTTCCGCGTCCACCTCGACTCGGCACGGTTTGGGGCGCCGCCGGCGCAGCGTGGCCTGGTTGTGGGCGAACCAGGGCTGATAGCGGCCATCTGGCTTGCTGTTGCGTTCGATCTCCCGATACACGCTCTGATAGCTCTTGCCGATGCGCGCGGCGATCGTCTTGACCGAGTCACCGCGACCAAGGCCGTCGGCGATCTCGATGCGATCGTCCTGGGAGAGAAAACGAGGCGAGATCGACTGATCGGGTGTGCTCATGGAACCGGCATCCAAGTACCACAGCGACCCGCAACTCGTGGATACCCCGACGCGTCGAGCGGCCTCAGCGCCCTTCACGCCCGATCGAATCAGCTCGAAGTACCGGCGCTTCACCTCCGACGGCATCTTGTTCGGCGCGTACGTCGGCATAACGAACCTCCGTTGAGATTCGCAAACACCGCTGGAAACCAAGCGCGGTCGAGGGGCCGGTTCTGCCATGCTGTCATCTCCTCGATGACGGCGTCGGTGATCCGGCTGATCGTGTCCCGGCTGACATCGGTGCCGTAGATCTCGACCAGATGGGCCTGGATCTCCCCGGTCGTGAGGCCTTTCGCGTACAGCGACAGGACGTTCGCGTTGAGGCCATCGAGGCGTCGGACGTGCTTCGGAACCGTGAGCGGTTCGAAGGTCGCGTTGCGGTCCCGCGGGATCTTGAGCTCGATGTCGCCGATCTCCGTCGCGACGGTCTTGGCCGAGTAGCCGTTACGCGAGTTCCCGGTCCCGCGGCCGGCCGGGTCATTCCGCTCATCACCGAGATGCTCGGCCAACTCGACCTCCATCCCGGTCTGCAACACGGTGCGCAACAGCGCCGTCAACAGCCCATCCGCGCCGACCAGATCGACGCCCTCCGCCCGAGAGCGAGCCACAAGCGTCTCGGCCCAGTCCCGCATCGACGCGTCCACCGGCGCCACCAACTCCACAGCCGCCTTCGTAGTTGTCTTCGTTCCCATGATCAAGATCCTTTCCGGGACCCGGCACCCTGCCGCGGACCCTCAGGACCAACCACTCACACAAAGTCTCTGACACTCCCGTTCGAGCGACTGGCGGTAGCACGACGCGAGGAGCTCCGGCTCCCCATGGTCGCCGCCGCCGAGACCGGACGACGGGTCCGCTACGTCACCTGCGCCCAACTCGCCAACGAACTCTGCGAAGCCCAAGACGACCACCACCTCTC
>JANPGL010000076.1:0-18367 GCA_031423915.1 Actinomycetes bacterium
CGCTCGGCCGACACCGCCAGGCCACGGAAGCTGGCCGCCGCCTCGGCCAGCACGATCGCCACGCGCGCCGGGTCGAGGCCCGGGAGCACGGCGCCCACCGCTGCCGCGGCGGCAGCCGGGTCGGTGGCCAGGGCGTCGGCCGCCACGGCACCGGCTGGGTCACGCAGCCAGTCGGGCAGGACCTTGTTGAGCACCAACGCCCCGAGTGGCAGGCGTCGTCGCTGCAGCTCGGCCATCAGGAACTCGGCTTCGCGCACCGGTACCGGCTCGAGCGTCGTGACCACCACGAAGCTGGTGCGCTCGTCGCCGAGCAGCGCCGTGACCTCCCGCGCCCGCCGCACGAACCCGGCTTCCATCGTCTGGAACAACACGAAGAACTCGGCGATGTCCTGGAGGAACTTCGAGCCGAGGATGCGGTCGGCCACCTGGTAGAAGGGCTTCGACGCCGCGGTGAACAGGCGGGACCGGTACGGCACCGTGAGCCAGCGCAGCAGCCGGCTGCCGAAGAAGTCGACCATCCGCTCGGGTGCGTCGAGGATGTCGAGCGCGGAGCGCGACGGGGGCGTGTCGACGACCACCAGGTCGTACCGCCCCGACGCATGGAGCTCGTGCAGCCGCTCCATGGCCAGGTAGTCGTGGCTCTGCACGAAGCGCGCCGTGATCGAGTCGTACAACGGGTTCGAAAGGATCGTGTCGCGCACCCGGGCGTCGGGCGCGTAGCGGCGGATCAACGAGTCCCAGCCGCGCTTGGTGTCGAGCATGGCCACCGACAGCTCGCCCGCCGGGACCGAGCCGCCCGCGGCGTCGGCCAGCGCCCCGGCGTCGACCACCTGCGGTTCGTCGCGCACGCCCTCCAGCCCGAGCGCCGTGGCCAGCCGGCGGGCCGGGTCGACCGTGACCACGAGCACGCGCCGATCGAGCGCCACGGCGGCCTGGGTGGCGAGTGCGGCCGCGGTGGTCGTCTTCCCGACGCCGCCGGCGCCGCACGCCAGCAGCATCTCCTTCGACGCCACCAGCTCCGCCAGCGTGGTGGCCGCGGGGCGCGCCGTGGCGCGCGTCGGGCTCATTCGAGCTCCTCGCCCAGCGCGTCGGCGACCTGCTTCGTCGCCGCCAGACCCGCGATCCGGTCGAACCGCTCCGGCAGGAACAGCACGGGCACGCGCCCGCCGAGCGCGGCGTGGAGCGCGTCGAGGTGGCCCGCCTGACGGCGTCGCAACGATGCGGCCAGTCCGGCGGCGTCGAGCACCGCACCCGCGCCCGGGCCCACGGCGCCGGCCAGCGCCTTGCGACCCTTCGCCTGGCCCACCTTGGCGAACACCGGCTCGTCGGGCTTGGCGAACGGCACGGGCAGGACCCGGTTGGCCACCACTGCGGCCAGGTGGGTGCCGGTCTCGGCGGTCAGGCGATCGGCCAGCTCGATCGTCTCCACCACGGGCATCTCCTCGCCCGTCGTCACGATCACCACCCCGGTGCGCGCCTCGTCCTCGAGGATGGCGCGCATCCAGCGCGTCTGCTCGCGCACCACGCCTACCTGCACCAGGTGCTCGATGGTGGCGGCCGCAGAGAGCTGGGCCACCACATGGCCCGAGGCCGTGGCGTCGACCACCACGAGGTCGTAGTGGCGCTCGCGAACCTCGTACGCCAGCTTGCCGATGGTGAGGATCTCGCGCACGCCGGGTGCGGCAGACGCCACGAAGTCGAACGTGCGGGCCAGCGGCCCGATGCGGGCCAGGATCGGCACCCGCAGCTGGAGGGCGAGGTACTCGCGCAACGAGTCCTCGGTGTTCATCGTCATGGCCCACAGGTCGGGGGCCACGGTGCGGGGAGCGAAGGCCAACGGGCCGGCGTCGAACGCGCCGGCCAGGCTGCCCTTGGCGTCGACCTCGCACACGAGCGTGCGGCGCCCCTGGCGGGCGGCCAGCGACGCCAACCCGGCCGCCACCGTGGTCTTGCCCACCCCTCCTTTGCCGGTGACCACCAGCATCTGTCGGGCGAGCAGGTTCGTCACGGAGCCGGTCTACCCACCGAAACCGATACGACGCTCACCGTCGGCGGGGCCGATCTCCACGTAGGCGATCTTGGCTACGGGAACGGCCACCTGGCGACCCTTCCGGTCGGTCAGCCAGAGGACGGCGCTCTCGGTGCCCAGCGCCCGGTCGATCTCGGTGCGCAGCACGGCCGGGTCGGTGCCCTCGGCGAGCTCCAGGGCGACCTCGCGGGGTGCGTTGGTGACTCCGATGCGGACGTCCATGGTGCTCCTTGATCGGCGGCGGGGGTGCGGGCGCCCATGCTACGGACCGGGAGCGGGAATCCGCGCGTTCGCCGTCATCGCCGCGGTCGACGGCCGTGTCCATCCCGCATGCCGGGACGACGCGGCACGGCTCGTCCGCCTCGCCCGGCCGGACGGGCCGCCTGGTCAGGGCACGTAGTCGCCGAGCACCTGACGGGTGCGGTCGAGCGATGCGCGAAGGCGCGCCGCGAGCCCCGGCGCCGTGGCCGGGTCGGCCAGGTCGTCCTGCACGAGCCGGACGAGGAAGCCGTCGGGATCGATCCACGTCGGATGGACCACCGGCCGGCTCGTGTCGAACCCGCCGTCGGGGCGCCGGGTGACCGTGAGGGTCACGACATCGGCGTCCGGGCTGGCAGCGGGCCAGGTCGGGTCGGCCCCCAGGTTCGAGATCAGACTGCCCATCCCGTACACCACCCAGTGCCCGTTGACGGTCTCGATCGGCTGCAGCACGTGCACGTGGTGCCCGACGATCAGGTCGACCGCGCCGCTGGCCGTGACCTGTTCGGCGATGGCGCGTTGCCCCGGCGTGATGCGCCACGAGCGTTCCTCACCCCAGTGGAAGCTGACGAACACGTACTCGGCTCCGCGTTCGCGGGCGAGCCGGGCATCGGCGATGACGCGGTCGGCGTCGAGCAGCTTGGCCCGCCACTCCTGCCCCTTGGGCAGGCTCAGACCGTTGAACCCGAACGTGTACGCGAGGTGGCTGAACCGGATGCCGTTGACGGTGAACACGTGCGGCTCGGATTCCTCGGGGGTGCGGGCCATCCCCGACGAGCCGACGCCGTTCGCCGCGAGCACGTCGACGGTGGCGTCGATGCCGGTGAGACCCCGGTCGAGCGTGTGGTTCGACGCCGTCGAGCAGCGATCCCAGCCGGTGGCGGCGATGGCCGGGGCGATCTCGCGCGGGATGCCGTAGATGGGGTGGCCCGACAGCTCCTCCCCCGATGGCGCCACCGGCGTCTCGAGGTGGCACACCGCCAGGTCGACGGACGACACCAGCGGCGCCAGTCGGGCGAACATCGGCGCGAAGTCGTACGCCGCCCCGCCCCCGTTGGCCAGCGCCCGGGCGACGATCGGCCGGTGGATGAGGACGTCGCCGGAGAACGCCATCGAGACCGACCCCTCGGGCCGCGTCGCCGCAGTCGTGCCGGCCGTCGTCGTGCCGGCCGTCGTCGTGGCGGTCGTCGACGTGGCGGTCGTCGACGTGGCGGCCGTCGACGGCACGGACGACTCGACGAGGGGAAACGACGTGGTCGGCCCCAGCGGCACGGCATCGAGCACGCGCGATGCCGGCGGGTTCGCCGCGCACCCGACGAGGGCCAGCAGCACCCAGAGGCCGACGCCCCGTCTGCCCATGCGCGGACGATACCAGCCGCTCCGCGAGCCCCCGACCGGTTACCGGATGGTGAGCTCCGGCTTGAAGATCTTCTTGGGGCGCAGCTCGGTGGCGATGCGTTCGGCGATGGCGGCGAACGAGCGGGCCACCTCGCTGTCGGGCGAGACGGCGGTGATCGGCAGGCCGTCGTCGCCGCCTTGGCGGAGCGGCTCCAGCAGCGGGATCTGGCCCAGCAGCGGCACCTTCAACTCGTCGGCCAGCTCCTGGCCGCCGCCGGCGCCGAAGATCTCGTACCGCTTGCCGTCGTCGCCGGTGAACCACGACATGTTCTCGATGACACCCTTGACCTCGAGATGCACCTTGTCGGCCATGGCCGCGGAGAGTCGCGCCACCTTCTGGGCGGCGGGCTGCGGTGTGGTGACCACGTAGACCTCGCCGCGGGGCAGGTACTGCGACAGCGACAGCGCGATGTCGCCCGTGCCGGGCGGCATGTCGACGAGCAGGAAGTCGGGCTCGTCCCAGTACACGTCGGTGAGGAACTGCTCGAGCGCCTTGTGCAGCATGGGGCCACGCCAGATGACGGCCTGGCCGTCCGGCACGAAGTAGCCCATGGAGATCGCCCGCACGCCCCACCGCTCGGGCGGCAGGATCATCTGGTCGATGATCGTCGGGTCCCGGTCGATGCCGAGCATGCGCGGGATGGAGAAGCCGTACACGTCGGCGTCGATGATCCCGACCGAGTTGCCCCGGGCGGCGAGTGCGACGGCCAGGTTCGTGGTCACGCTCGACTTGCCGACGCCGCCCTTGCCCGAGGAGATCAGCAGCGGGCGGGTCTTGCAGCCGGGCTCGGCGAACGGGATCTTGCGGCCCTCGGCGTGGCCGTGGGCGTGACCCTGCCCGGCGGTGGAGCCCGGGTCGCCATGCACGAGCTTGCGGACGTTCTCGCGCTCGGCGTCGGTCATCACGGTGAAGTCGAGACCGACGCCGCTGACACCGGCGAGCTCGGCCACGGCGCCCGTGACCCGGTTGGTGATCTCGGCTCGCAGCGGGCACCCGGCGACCGTCAGGGCGATCTGGACGTGGACGCGTCCGTCGGCGGCGATGGTCACCTGCTTGACCATGCCGAGGTCGACGATCGAGCGATGGAGCTCGGGGTCGTGCACCGGGCGCAGGGCGTCGATGACCTGGTCGTTGGTGACGGGCATGGGGGGCAGCCTTCCGAACCTGAGGGCCGTCGGGGCCGGCCAGCGGTCCCGACGACGAATTTCCACTACAGCCATAGGTAGAATACCGGCGTGGCTGGACAGGGACCCACCCGGGAGGGCGCAACGCTCACGCCGACGGCGTTCTCGTCGACCGTCACGGCCATCACCTCGGCCTTCGGCGACCCGACCCGGCGAGAGATCTACCTGTTCGTGCACGAGAGCAGCGATGGCGTCACGGCGACCCAGGTCGCGGAGCGCTTCGGGCTCCACCCGAACGTGGCCCGACACCACCTCGAGAAGCTGACGGGCGGCGGCTACCTCGACGTCGATCCGGCCCGCGTGGCCGCCACCGGCGCCGGGCGGCCGTCCAAGCGCTACAAGACGGCGGCCGAACGGGTCACGCTCGACGTGTCGGTCCGCACCGACGACCTCGTGCTCACCCTGCTCGGCCGCACGCTGGCGCTGCTGCCGCCCGACCAGGCGCAGACGATGGCCGAGCAGGTCGGCATGGAGTACGGGCAGGCGCTCGCCGCCGGCCTGCGCCCCGGCGACGCCACCACCGGCCAGCGCTCGCTGCGGGCCGCGCTCCACGCCGTGGCCGATGCGCTGACGGCCCACGGGTTCGCCGCCCACACCGAGCAGCGGGGCAAGCAGCTCCAGATCATCAACAACCACTGCCCGTTCGGCGACACCGCCATCGAGCACCCGGTGATCTGCGCCGTCGACCGCGGCTTGGTGAAGGGGATGTTGTCGGCCCTGTATGGCGACATCGAGCCCGAGACGGCGTCGTCCCTGCCGCAGGGCGACACGTTCTGCGCCACTTCCGTCTGACCGACACCTTCCGCCAGGGCGGGAACGGGCGAGCGCACCTCGGCGCGGTTCCGCTCAAGTACTCCGGCCAGGATGCCGATGGTCGGAGGTGGCGCACGAGCGAACCGAATCCGCTGCGCTCGTCCGAGCGCTGCCGATGGCGGTCGACGCGGCCCTCCTCGATGCGGCCCACGACCTGCGGGCCCTGGCGGTGGTGGTGGCCGACTCGATCGGTCAGACCGAGCGCACCGTCGTGTTGCTGTGCCTCCTCGACGGCGACGGGGAACGCCTTCGGATCGACGCCGGCGCCAACGCTGGTCGCAGCCTCGACGACCTGCCGCACGATTCGCCCCGACTCGACGGCGACTTCGTCGGGCCGGCCATCCGCACCCACCTCCCGCAGCGCGCCAGCAGCACCGCCGAAGACGTGATCGGCCGGGCCGCGCCCGGCCTGCGCCCGCTCCTGACGGAGATCGGCGCCCGCCACATGCTGGTCGTGCCGCTGCTCGTACAGGACCGCGCCGTGGGCGCCCTCGTGGCGCTGCGCGGCGAACCGGGCGGGCCGTTCGACGACGACGACGAGGTGCTCGTCCAGGCGCTCGCCGCTCGCGTCGCCCTGCCGGCCGAGCACGCCCGGCTCCTCGCCTCGTCGCACCACCACGCCGAGCTCGAGGCGTCCCTCGCCCGCATCGGCGAACGGGCGTTGGCCGAGGAATCGCTCGACGCGCTCTTCGCCCTCGTGGTCGACGAGCTCCGCCGCATCCTCCAGGTCGACACCGCCGGGATCATCGAGGCGCTCGACGACGGGGAGACCGGCATGGTCCGCGCCGCCGTCGGGTTGGAGCTGGGCACGACGATCGTCCTGAGCGACGAGGCCCGGCGCCGCCTGCGCTCGGTCGACGGGAGCACCTGGACGATCCACCTCGACGGGGGCTCGGCCACGGACCCGGCCGCGGTGCACCTCGGCGTGCGCACCGCGCTCACCATCCTCGTGCGGGCCGACGGCTTCCCCGCGTTGTTCGTGGGCGCCGGGCGCCACGCCAATCACCCGTTCGGCGGCGACGACTGCCGCTTCCTGGCGTCGGTCGCCCACCTGCTGCTGGCCTCGATCGCGCTGCGCACGACGCAGACCCGGCTGCGCCGGCAGGCCCACGCTGACGCGCTGACGGGCTTGCCCAACCGCACGCTGCTGGCCGAACGCCTGGCGGCCATCGCCGCCGAACGACCCTCCGGCCAGCTGGCCCTGCTCCTCGCCGACCTCGACGACTTCAAGCTCGTGAACGACTCGATGGGTCACGTCGAGGGCGACCTGCTGCTGCGCACCGTCGCCGCGCGGCTCAGCGCCATCGTGCGCCCATCGGACCTGGTGGCCCGCATCGGCGGCGACGAGTTCGCCATCCTGTGCCCGTCGGCCGACGAACGCGGCGCGGTGGCGATCGCCGAGCGAGCGCTGGCCGCGCTGGCCGAGCCGCTGACGTTGGGGACACGCACCGTCGTGCCACGCGCCAGCATCGGGATCGCCGTCCACGACCCTGCCGACGAGGCGCCCGAGGCCATCGAGCGGCTCTTCACCCACGCCGATCTGGCCATGTACCGCGCCAAGGCCGACGGTGGCCACCGCGTGGCCGTGTACGACACCGCGCTGCACGAGCGGGTCGAACGACAGCTCGGCATCGAGCAGGGCCTGCGTGCCGCCATCGCCGCCGACCGCGGGCTGAGCCTCGTCTACCAACCGATCGTGAGCCTGCGCGACGGCTTCATCCGCGGGCTCGAGGCGCTCGTGCGGTGGACCGACCCGGTGCTCGGCCCGCTGCTCCCCGACGAGTTCGTGCCGCTGGCCGAGCAGTCGCACCTCGTGGTCGACCTCGACCGTTGGGTGCTGGCCACCGCGGCCCGCCAGGCGGTGGCCTGGGCGGCTGATGGCCTGCTGGGCGAGGGTCGCCGTGTGGGCGTGAACCTGTCGGGTCGGCACTTCGCCGAGCCCGGCCTGGCCGGTCGCATGGCCGAGGTGCTCGCCGACGCCGGTTGTCCGGCCCGGCTGATGCTGTTCGAGATCACCGAGACCCTCCTCACCGACGGGCTCGCACCGCCGGCCATCCACGACCTGCTCGACCTCGGTGTGGAGGTGGCCGTCGACGACTACGGGGCGGGGTACTCGTCGCTGGCGCAGCTCAAGCGCATCCCGGTGCGCTTCGTGAAGATCGACCGCAGCTTCGTGGCCGGCCTGCTCACCGACCGCACGGACGCCACGATCGTGCGGTCGACGCTCGCCCTCGGGGCCGCGCTCGGCAAGCGGGTGATCGCCGAGGGCATCGAGACCCCCGCCCAGCTGCGCGCGTTGGTGGCCGCCGGGTGCAAGAGCGGGCAGGGCTACCTGTTCGGGCGACCGGCCGACGCGGCCACGGCCACGCGCTGGTTGCGCAACGGGCTCGACGTGCCGGTGGGCCGCCTGCACTCCGAGCCTCAGTCGTCGGTGTAACGCTGCTCCCGGAACGGGTCGCCGTACATGTGGTAGCCGTTGCGCTCCCAGAACCCTGGGACGTCGCCGGCGCGCAGCTCCAGGCTGCGCAACCACTTGGGGCTCTTCCAGAAGTACAGGTTCGGCACGAGCAGCCTCACCGGCCCCCCGTGGATCGGCTCGATGGGCTCGCCCTCGTACTCGTACACGACGAGGGACTCGTCACGCACGATGTCGGCCAGGGGCAGGTTGGCCGTGTAGCCGTACTCGGCGTGGCACAGCACGTGCGTCGCCGACGGCTGCACGCCGGCGCGGGCTAACAGGTCGCGCACGCGCACGCCCCGCCACGTCGTGTCGAACTTCGACCACTTCGTCACGCAGTGGATGTCGGTCGTGAGGGTCACCGACGGCAGCGCTCGCAGCGCCTCCTCGTCGAGCGTGAACGGCTGGTCCACGAGGCCTTCGACGGCCAGGCTCCACTGCCCGGGGGCGTAGGTGGGCACGTCACCGACGTGGAGGACGGGGAACCGGCCGGTGAGGTACTGGCCGGGTGGGAGCCGGGCCGGGTCGTACCCCTTGGCCACTAGCTCCTTGCGGTTGCGGTCGAAGAATCCCATGTCCGTTCAGTGTGCCCGACGGGCCACCGCGTTACACGTGCGACCCGCGCGCCGCGGGCGCGTCGGAGTACCGTTTCACCGCCATGGTGCTGTACCTCGTCCGCCACGCCAAGGCCGGCAGCCGCTCGTCGTACGAGGGTCCCGACCACCTGCGTCCGCTCACCAAGGCCGGGCGCCTCCAGGCGGAGGCCATCGCCGACCGGTTGGCCGACGCCGGCGTGTCGCGGGTGCTGTCGAGCCCGTACGTCCGGTGCATGCAGACGGTCGAACCGCTCGCCGCTCGCCTCGGGCTCCTCGTCGAGCCCCTCACGATGCTCGCCGAGGGCAGTCCGTTCGGCCCGGTGCTCGACCTGCTGACCGATGCCGCCGATGGCACCGTCCTGTGCACGCACGGCGACGTGCTCCCCGACGTGCTCGACGCGCTGGCCCGTCGAGGGACGGCGCTCGTGGGAGCCGGCAACCTGTCCAAAGGCGTGACCTGGGTCCTCGAACGCCGCGACGGAGCGATCCGCTCGGCATCCGCTGTGCCCCCGCCGTGACCGCCCGACGCCCACCTCCGACCGGTGACTCGACGCGCCTGGGCGGTAACGTCGTCGGACTCTCAGCGGAACGCGAGGGAACGGTGAGCCCAGGCACAGCACAACCGAGGCACCGGCGGACCGGCACCCGACGGCTGACCACGGCGGCGCTCGCGGTCGTCCTGGTCGTCGCCACGGCCGCGTGCGCCCGCCGCTCGAGCGGTGTCGGCGACGCCGTGCGCGCCGCCGGCCCGACCACCGGCGCCGCGACGGCGACGTCGGGTACGGGCGGAGCGACGACGTCGGTTCCCGGGTCGGCGGCGCGCACCGTCGCCACGACGCGTGCGGCGGGCGCCACGACGTCGACGCGGTCCGGGGCCGTCACCACGCGGCCCCCGGCGTCGACGACCGTGCCGGTCGGCTCGTCGCCCGAGGAGCGCTGCCCGGTGCCCGCCGATCGGGTGGCCGAGCCGTCCCTGCCGGGCGGCACCGCCACCGTGTCGAACACGCTCGGCGTGCGGGTGGCCTACCCCACCGGCTGGGCGCCGACCGACCTGTCCCTCACGGCCGATCAGCTCTTCAACCGGATCATGCTCGAGGAGATGGGGCTGCCGGCCGCCACGGTGGTGAAGCCGTTCACGGTGCGCGTCGCGTCGCAGGTTCCCGGGCTCGCCGTCGTCCGCGTCCCCCGCCCGAGCCTGTCGCTGCTCGAGACCACGTTCACCATGGCCGACTTCTACCGGTCGAGGAAGTTCGTGGTCCCCTACCGCACCCTGACGGCGTGCCTCGACGGCTTCCAGGCCCTCGGCCTCACGTCGACGAACGACCAGCTCCTGCAGGTGTCGTGGTTCGTCTACCGCGGTGACTTCATGTACTACGTGCTCGGCCTCGAGAACGACGGCAAGACCGCCAAGAGCCAGACCGATGCGGTCAAGGAGCTCAACGCCGTCATCGACACGCTCCGCTGGCTCGACTGATCGTCACGGGCCGAGGAAGCGGCTGAGCGCGAACACGAGCGCGACCAGCACGAGCATGACGGAGCTGACGACCACGCCGGCCAGCGCCAACCCGGCACCTGTCAGCTCGCCGTTCGAGCTCCGGATGCGCGAGCGGGAGACGAACCCGAAGACGATGCCGAGCACCGGCGTGAGGAAGCAGAACAGCCCGGCCGCGCCGCAGAGCACCGCGGCGATCGCCATGCCGTCGACCCGTGGCGGGCGCGGCACGCCGTTCCACCCCACCGGGACGTAGCCGTCGGGCACGGACGAACGGGGCGGACGCGGTGGGGGCGGTGGCGGCGGCGGCGGTGGCGGCGGCGGCGACGCGGGCGGCGGAGTCGGGGCCACGGGTCACCCGACCGACGACGCGAGCACGTCTTCCACCGCGGCGGCCAGCGCGCCCGCGTGGACGGCGTCGAACATCGAGTAGTGGTGACCCGGCACCGTGCGTTCGGTGGGCGGGCGCGTCAGCAGCTGCTCCCAGTGCGAACGT
This sequence comes from Actinomycetes bacterium, assembly GCA_031423915.1. Classification (GTDB taxonomy): domain Bacteria; phylum Actinomycetota; class Acidimicrobiia; order Acidimicrobiales; family Ilumatobacteraceae; genus JANMAT01. The sequence continues at coordinate 10,726 of JANPGL010000076.1, forward strand.
GGCGGCAGCGATGCCTGGATGATCTCGGCGCGAAACAGCACGGTCTTCACGTCCGCCCGTGTGAACGGGTGCGCACGCGCCGCCCGGTTGAAGTGCTGATCGACCTGGGCCAGGCCGAGCTCGGTCACGTCGCCGTACCCGAGCGCCTCTTGGTCGGCGACGACCCTCCCCGACAACCGACGCGCGGCGATCACCGCCAGCGAGCGCATCACCTTCAGCGGGCCGTGGTGCACCACGTTCCGCACCACGTTCACGCACTTGCCGATCATGTCGGGCTCGTCGGTTCCCGGCGGGTACGTGTCGAAAAGCAGCACGACGGGGACCGACGAGCCGAGGGCCCCTAGCCGACGTGCCATCTCGATGGCCACGAGCCCACCACCCGAGTAGCCACCGAGCAGGTAGGGGCCCTCGGGTTGGTAGGCGAGCAGTTCCCTCACGTAGCGGTCGACCATGGCGTCGATCGACGGGTCGGGTTCGCTCACACCATCGACACCTTGCGCCTGGATGCCCACCACCGGGCGCACCTCGGCCAGGTGCCGGGCCATCGTGGTCAGGTTCAGCACGTTGCCGCCGGCACCGTGGACGACCACCAGCGGGCGGGGGCCGTGGGCCGGCGCACGGTCCACCGACGCGCTGGCCACGAACGGAACCAGGCTCGGCGTCGCACCGATCGCCCGGCCCTGGCTCTGGTGGCGCGCCGTCACCACCAACGCGGCGAGGGCCTGCACCGTGGGCGCCGCCACCAGTGTGGCCAGACCGAGACGCACCCCCCACGAGCGGTGCACTCGGGCCAGGAGGCGGACGGCCATCACGGAGTCGCCACCGAGGTCGAAGAAGTCCTCGTCGCTGCGCACCCGGCGGCGACCGAGCAGCTCCGCCCACCACAGCGCGAGGGTGGCCTGCACGTCCTCGCTCGACACCGCGCCCAACTCGCCAACGCGGGCGACGGCGTCGACATCGACGTCGACTGCGGGATCGGGCAACTTCGTCCGGTCGACCTTTCCCGACGGGGTCAGGTCGAAGGCGTCGACCACGATCGCCTCGGTCGGCAGCATGTACGAAGGAAGGAGGTCTGCACCGAAGGCCCGCAGGCCGTCGAGAAGATCGCGCCCGCTCGGCTGGCTGCCCACGGCCGGCACGACGTACGCGACGAGGCGCCGGTCCGCCTCGCCGGGCGCGGCCACCACGACCTGCAGCGTGCCGGGCGCGCCCGACAGCGCGCGCTCGACCTCGGCCAGTTCGATGCGATAGCCCTCGATCTTCACCTGGTCGTCGGCGCGCCCGACGAAGTCGACGACGCCGTCGACCCGCACGCGGACCAGGTCGCCCGTCCGGTACGCGCACCCCAACTCGACGTCGTCGACGAAGCGCTCGCGGTTGAGCTCGCGTCGGTGGCGGTAGCCGCGCGACACCCCGGCGCCACCGATGAGCAGTTCGCCGACGTGGCCGTCGGCCACCGCTCCACCGCCGTCGTCGCGCACGCGGAACGTGTACCCCGGCAACGGGCGGCCGATGGGGATCGGTCCCCCGGCGCGCACCGCCTCCGCCCGCCCTGAGACGTCGTGAGCGAACGCCCACACCGTCGACTCCGTCGGTCCGTACAGGTTCGTCACCGTGTCGACCCCGGCATCGAGCAGCTCGGCCGCCAGGTGTGGCGACAGGATCTCGCCGCCGAGGAACACCTGCGTCAGCCGAGCCAGCGCGCGTCGCTCGTCGACGTCGGTCAGGAGCACGCGCGCCCGTGACGGGGTGAGCTGCGCGTGTGTCACCGCGTGGCGTTCGATGAGCGTGCCGAGGCTGGCGCGCCGGTTGACCGGGCCGGCCAGGCTCGGCGACAGCACCACCGTGAACCCGGTCGTGAGGGCCCACACCAACTCGACGACCGACGGATCGAACGACAGCGTGGTGGACGCCAGGAACACGTCGTGGCCTCCGGTCCGGCGCTGCACCGCCACCGTCATGGCGTCGAGGAAGTGGGCGAGGTTCGCCTGGTCGATCTGCACGCCTTTGGGCTGCCCGGTGGAACCCGACGTGTAGATGACGTACGCCAGGGCATCGGGCGAAGGCGAAGGCGCAGGCGCGGCAACCGTTTCGGTGGACGATGGCGCGTCGGCCGGGTCGAGCACCGGGACATCGACGTCGACGGCGGCGCGCCCGGTGGCGTCGGCCACGAGCAGGCCCACGTCACTGTCGCGGACCATGTGCGCCAGCCGCGCCGCCGGATAGGCCGGGTCGAGCGGTACGTACGGCACCCCGAGCCCGAGGCACGCCCACACCACGGCCACCAGATCGGACGTGCGGTCGACAGCGACGCCGACCGGAGCGCCCGTGCCGGCCCCGGCGCGCACCAACCACCCGGCGAGCTCGTCGACGCGGGCGCCGAACTCGGCGTACGTGAACGAGCGGTCGACGGCGACCAGCGCGAGCGCGTCGGGGGTGGCGGCGATCTGGGACGCGAGGCGATCGCCGGCGAGGGTGCGGGGTGCGATGTTCACGAGATCACGGGGCGCGCACGGCCGGAGTCGCTGCGCTGCCAGGTCGCCATCGGCCGCCCATGCTACGGACTCGGGGGTCATCACCCTCGGCATCTTCGCCAGGTCGTTGCCGCGAGGGGAACCGGACGGCGTACGAATCCAGACGTCACCGAACCGTCACGTACCCGAGCCCCCTCCTGTGCGTCACTAGGGGCATGACGTTCCGTGCGCGGGCGATGGTGGTCGCCGCAGCAGTCGTCTCCACCGCCTGCGGCGGCACGACGGTCGCCGACACCCCTGCGTCGACCGTGCCGGCGGCGACATCCACGGCGACATCCACGGCGACATCCACGGCGGCGCCTGCGTCGGCGCCCGTCACGACGGGCACCACCGCACCCGCCGTTACACCACCGTCACGGGCCTGGATCGAGATCGTCGAGGAGACGGTCCGCCTCGACCGTCCGGGACCGGCCAGCTCGGCGCGGCGCTACGCCTACGTCGCCGCCTCGTACGCCGACGCCCGGGCGCTGGCCGGTGCCGACGAGGCCGGGGCGGTCGCCCACCGCGTCCTCGTGGCCCTCGTCCCCGCCGACCGGAACGTCGTCGACGCCGCCGCCACGCGGCTTGGCCTGCGTACCGATGCGGCCCTCACCCCGACGCTCGACTCGGTCGTGCAGCGCTACCTGGGCCGGATGGCCACGGACGGCTGGGCCCCCGACGACAATGCCGCCGCACTGGCCGGCGCCCCGACCTCGCCGGGGCACTGGCGGCGGCTCGACGGGAAGGGCCCGCTCGATGCCACCGCCGGCGCATGGACGCGCTGGCTCGTGCCGGGCGAGCGTGAACCGGTGGTGCCCGCGCCCCCCGAGTTCGGCTCGGAGGCCTACGCCGCCGAGCAGCGCAAGGTGAGCGACGCCGTTCGTCGTCGCGACGCCGCCTGGCAAGCGATCATCGAGTTCTGGGGCGGCGCGCCGGGCACCCAGGCACCGGCCGGCATCTGGCTCGACCGGCTCTGGACTCAGGCCGGAGCCACGTTCCTGGGCGGCGACGACCTGCGGGTGGCCCGGGCCGACTCGGCGCTGGCCCGCGCGATGGCCGACGCCTTCATGGGCTGCTGGAAGGTGAAGTACACGTGGTGGACGGCTCGGCCGTCGATGGTCGACCCGACCGTGACCGTGGCCATGGCGAACCCGCCGTTCCCCGGCTACGTGAGCGGGCACTCGACGGTGTCCGCGGCCGCCGCCTCGGTACTGTCGTGGTTGGTACCCGAACGACGAGACCAATGGTGGGCCGACGCGGCCCAGGCACGGGACAGCCGGCTGATGGCCGGCATCCACTTCGAGATCGACAACACCGCCGGCTTCGCCCTGGGCACCGCCATCGGAGACCTTGCGGTCGCAGCGCTGGAGGCAGAACGATGAGGAGGAGTGCACGAGCGGTCGCTACGGCGGCGGTGCTGGCGCTGAGCGCCTGCGCAGGCACCGTCGACGGGTCGGGCCCGACGAGCACCCGCGCCGCGGTGACCACAGTGCCGGGCTCGACCCCGGCGACGGTACGACTCACGACCACCCCGACCTCACCCGCGCCCACCGCTCCGCCCGGTCCCACGGCCGCGGCACCGGTTGCGCCGACCACCCGGGCGACAGGCGCACCCGCACCCAGCGGTCCGCTGCTCGGCCCGGCGCCGAACATCGTGACGTTGGTCGAGTCGCCACGGGCCACACGCAACGAACCCGTGCCGCCCGGGCAGGAGGCGTATCAGCGGGGGGTCATGATCGAGGCGTCGAACCCGGCGTACGACCACTCCTTCGTGCTGACCCTGTTCGCCAGCCAACTCGCCTCGGCGAAGTCTGCACCCGGGTGGACGTTCAAGACGATCGCCCAGGACCCCCAGTGGACGCCGGCGTCGTGCGGCGAGGCGCCCCGTGCGTTCGTCGGCCACCGGTGGGAGGTGTACGTGGACGGCCCATCCAAGGTCGACGCCGATGGCGTCACCACCGCGATCGATCCCGACCGGCTCCAGCTCGTCTCGTACGACGTGACGACGCACACGATGACGAGCTACCTGGAGGTGCCCCACAAGGTCCACTGGTTCGGCGTGCTCGAGGCCCTCGATGACCACACCGTCGGGTTGCTTTTCGACCCGTCCCCTCCCTCGACCACCCCCGTCGACCCGGCCGTAGCCGAGATCCGCGATCGGCTGGCGCTGCGCCGCCTCGACCTGCGCACCGGCAAGGCGACCGACGAGGAGATCCGGCTGCCCGGCGGCTACACGTACCGCTACGCGTTCTTCGACGGCGGCGGGAACATCGGCGTCGCCGCCGCCAACTCCGACGAGCGGCTGACCGGCGCTCCGGGCGGCCCGCTCAAGCCGTCCGATCCGAACCAGACCCCACCGCCGGACTTCGTCGACGGCGCCCGGCTCGACTGGGGGCCGAACGAGGCCGACAACCCCGACATCCAGGTGCGTGACACCAAAGGCAACGTGCTCGCTGCGGTCCACAAGTGGCGGTTCCTGGCCAACGGTGGCGGCATCGGCCTGTTCGGCTGGACCCCGGATCACGGCTGGTTCGGTGCCTTCAAGTACGACCCCGCCACCGGCGAGGCCCCCAGGGGAGGCCCTGGCGTGTACGACGTCGCCACCGCCAGCTGGGACTGGGTCTTCGCCGACGACAGCGGCGACGTCGGCTACTTCATCATCGGCGTCACACCCCGCTGAGACGACCCCGGCCCGCCGCCAGCCCGCCGCCCGGCCCCCCGGCGGGGCCCCCGCCGTGGCATCATCCGCCCGCCGGATGCGACGAGACGGGGGCCGACATGGAGATGCACTTCGCCACGGTGTGGGAGGCGATCGCCGACACCATCGGTGACCACGTAGCCGTGCGTCACGGCGACGTGGCCCGCACCTGGTCGGTGTTCGACGATCGGGCGGCGCGGCTGGCCGCCGCCTTCGCCGACGCCGGGCTGGGCCGCGACGCCAAGATCGGGATGTACCTGTACAACTCGAACGAGTACCTCGAGACGCAGTACGCCGGCTTCAAGGTGCGGTCCGTGCCGGTGAACGTGAACTACCGCTACCTCGACGAGGAGCTGTGGTACCTGCTCGACAACGCCGACGCCGAGGCCCTCGTGTTCCACACGTCGCTGGCCGACCGCGTCGACCGGGTGCGGGCCCGCCTGCCGAAGCTGAAGCTGCTCGTGCAGGTCGACGACGGCGGGAGCCCGATCGACGGCGCGGCGTGGTACGAGGACCTGATCGCCGCCCATGCACCGGCCGCCCGCATCGCCCGGGACGAGAGCGACCTCTACATGCTCTACACGGGTGGCACGACCGGCATGCCGAAGGGCGTCATGTACGCCATGGGTGGGATGACCGAGTCGTTCGTCACCGGGGGCTTCCCACTGGCGGGCGCCGCCGCGCCGGCCGATGCTTCGGGCATTCCCGCGGTCGTGCGCCAGCTAGCCGACGCCGGCACCCTTCCGGTGTCGATCCCCACCTGCCCGCTGATGCACGGCACCGGTCTGTGGCTCGGTGCGCTCATCCCCCACCTGGCCGGCGGCCAGGTCATCACGCTGCCGTCGCGCTCGCTGGACGGGCACGAGGTGTTCCGCACCGTCGAGACCCACAAGGCGACGAGCATCGTGATCGTGGGTGACGCCATGGCCCGGCCGTTGCTCCGCGCGCTCGACGAGGGCGCCGGCGACCGGCCCTACGACACCTCGTCGCTGAAGCTCATGATCTCGTCGGGTGTGATGTGGACCTCCGAGGTGAAGAACGAGATCATCGAGCGCGTGCCCCAGCTGGTGCTGCTCGACGCCATGGGATCGTCCGAGGGGTCGATGGGCATGCAGATCACGATGAAGGGCGTCCCGGCCGACACGGCCCGGTTCCAGCAGACGCCGACCACGAAGGTGTTCACCGAGGACGACCAGCCCGTGGTGCCGGGCTCGGGCGTGCCCGGCCTGGTGGCCGCGGGCGGCAACGTGCCGCTCGGCTACTACAAGGACGCCGAGAAGTCGGCGCGCACGTTCAAGGTCATCGACGGCCAGCGGTACTCGTTCCCGGGCGACTGGGCCACGGTCGAGGCCGACGGCAGCATCCGCCTGCTCGGGCGCGGCAGCCAGTGCATCAACACCGGCGGCGAGAAGGTCTACCCCGAGGAGGTCGAGGAGGCCGTGAAGCGCACGACGGGCGTGGAGGACTGCCTGGTGGTCGGCGTGCCCGACGACCGCTTCGGCGAGGCCGTCACCGCCGTCGTGGCGCTCGCCGCCGACGCGGGCGCGATCGACGAGGCGACGGTCATCGCCTCGGTGAAGGCGCAGCTGGCCGGTTTCAAGGCGCCCAAGCGCGTCGTGTTCGTCAGCACGGTGCCCCGGGCGCCGAACGGCAAGGCCGACTACAAGTCGGCGAAGTCGTTGGCCACCGAGGGCTGATCAGGCCCCGATGCGGGTGCCGAACTCGCCCGCGACCTGGGTCATGGTGTCGAACAGCGCCGGCGTGTAGTCGACGCCCCCGAGATGGCTGCTCACGCCGCCGTCGACCACGAGCTCGGCGCCGGTCATGAACGTCGACGCGTCCGACGCCAGGAACAGCAACGCCCCGTCGAGCTCGTGCTCGTGCCCGACGCGGCCCATGGGGGTCATCGCCTGGATGCGCTCGTAGAAGGCGGGCAGCCCGAAGAACGGCGTGGTCATCTCGCTCGGGAACCAGCCCGGGCACAGGGCGTTGACCCGCACGCCGCGCGACGCCCAGCTGACGCCGAGGTTGCGCGTCATGTTGATGACCGCCGCCTTGGAGGTCTGGTACGCCGTCGGGAAGTGGGCCGACGCGCCGAGGCCCGCCACCGAGGCGACGTTGATGATGGAACCGCCCTTGCCGTCGGCCAGCTGGCGGGCCCCGACCTCGCGGCAGAGGCGGAACACGGCGTTGACGTTGACGAGCATCGTCTGGGCGAACAGCTCGTCGGGCACGCGCTCGGGCATGATGCCGGCCTCGGCGATGACGCCGGCGTTGTTGACGAGCACGTCGACACGGCCGAAGGTCTGCCACGCCGCGTCGACGAGCGCCGTGACGGCCTCGGCGTCGGTGACGTCGCACGGGTGCACGAGCGCCTTCACCCCGTGCGCCTCGACCAGCGCGCCGACCTCGGCGAGCTTGTCGGCCGAGC
>JANPGL010000077.1:0-12513 GCA_031423915.1 Actinomycetes bacterium
TGGCGATTCACAGAACGGCCTACGGTCGATCAGGCGTCGGTCCAGCGGCCGTTGTCGAAGCGCGCGGCCAGCGCTTCGGCCAGCGGCAGGTCGTCGGGCGTCGTCACCTTGATGTTGCGGGGGTCCCCGGGCACCGCGGCGCACACGACGCGAGGCGCGTACCGTTCGACCACTTGTGCGGTGTCGACGCCGTCGAACCCGTCGGCGAGGGCAGCGGCATACGCCGCGAGCAACGGCTCGACGGCGAACACCTGCGGCGTCTGCACGCGCACCAGATCGGCGGTGTCGACCATGGTCAGCGCGCCCGCCTCGCCGACCGACGCGATCGGCTCCGGGAACCCGAGCACCGGCACCGCGCCGCCGACGCGCCGGGCGTCGGCGACCAGCGCGTCGAGCAGCGCCATCGTGAGGAAGGGCCGCGCCCCGTCGTGGATGAGCACCAGGTCGAGCTCAGCGCCCTCGTCCACGAGGGCCTGCACCGCGGCCAGGCCGGCCTGCTCACTGCCGTGGCGCGTCGCGCCGCCGGGCACCAGGGCCGCCACCTTGCCGGCACCGAACGCGTCGGCCACGGCGCGGGCGTCGGCCTCGTCCTCGGGCCGGATCACCAGCACGATGGCGGCGACGTCGGGGCAGGCGGCCAGCAGCGCCACGGGCCTCGCCAATGCCGGCCGACCTTCGAGCGCGAGGTAGACCTTGTTGCCGATCATGCCCATCCGCGTGCCCGAGCCCCCCGCCATGACGATCGCCGCTACATCGCCCGCCACTGGACCCTCCCGTGCATCCCGCCCACGCTAGCCAGCCGCCCGTCGACGCCTTCGGCCCCGGCCTGCACGACGGCGTGCCGACACTGAGGTACCCCGCAGCCGAGCCGGCCCGTTCGCTGGCCTGCACCGCCGGGGCGCTGCGGCGCGGGCTGGCGCTGCTGCCGCCGGGCGACCTGGTGGCCCTGGTGCCCGACGGCGCCACCCCACCCGACCGGCCGGCGGTCACCACGCTGCCGGTCACCGACGCCGTGAAGCGGGTGCGACATGGGCTCCTCGTCGAGACCGTCGACCGGACGCCCCTGCGCTTCCTGGTGGGGCCCGCCGTGGTGCGCCGGGCCACGCTCGAGGCGCTGGTGGTCGGCGTCCGCGACGACGAGATCGTGTTCCCTCTCGCCGCCGAAGTGACCGCCCGATAGATTCCTTCGACGACGACCCTTGGGGGAGGGACCGATGGACACCGACGTGAACTTCTTCGATCCGGCCACGAACGACTGCCCGTACCACGCCTACCAGGCGTTGCGTGACGAGGCGCCGGTGTGGCGCGACCCGCTCACCGGCATGTTCGTGATCTCGCGCTACGAGGACCTGCGGGCGATCCTCATGGACACCGAGACGTACATCAACAGCCGCCCGGTCGTGCCCCAGAACGAGATGATGCAGGCCCGGGCCAAGCGGGTGCGCGCCCTCTACGAGGAGAAGGGCTGGGTGCCCGCCCCCACGCTGGCAGGACGGGACGACCCCGAGCACAAGCAGATGCGCGCCCTGTTCGACCACGCCTTCCGGCCGTCGCGCATCAAGCAGCTCGACGGCTTCGTGAGCGACCTGGCCTACCGCCTCGTCGACTCCTTCCTGGCCGACGGCCGCTGCGAATGGGTGAAGCAGTTCGCCGTGCCGCTCCCGCTGATCGTGATCGGCCACCAGATGGGCGCACCCGAGGCGGACATCTGGAAGATCAAGGCGTGGACCGACGCCTGGGTGCAGCGCCTCGGGATGATGCAGACCGACGACGAGCTCGTGTGGTCGACCGAGATGGAGATCGAGGCCCAGCACTACTTCCAGAAGATCTTCGACCGGCTGCGCGTGCAGCCCGACGACACCCTGGTGAGCGACCTCGTCAACACGCCGGTCGCCGAGTGGGGCCGCACGCTCACCGACAACGAGCTGCACGCCGAGATGATGGCCGACACGTTCGTGGGCGGCTCGGAGACGAGCACCAACGCCCTGTCGGCCGGCGTGATGCTGCTGATCCGGAACCCGAACGTGTGGGACCGCCTGAAGCAGCGCGACGACAAGGACCTGGAGACGTTCTGCGAGGAGGTGCTGCGCCTCGAAGGACCGGTGCAGGGCCTTTTCCGCACGGCCAGCCGCGACATCGAGCTGCACGGCGTGCACATCCCCGCCGGCTCCATGCTCAACATCCGGTACGCGTCGGCCAACCGTGACGAGCGCACCTTCGCCAATGCCGAGGACGTCGACCTCGACCGCAAGAGCCCGAAGCAGCACCTGGCCTTCGGCGTGGGCACCCACTACTGCCTCGGCGCCCCACTGGCCCGCCGCGAGCTGTTCCTCGGGTTCCGGGCGCTGCTCGACCGGGTCGATGAGCTGTGGTTCATCGAGGGCGCCAACGACTTCGGCGTCGCCCCCAACTTCTGCCTGCGGGCCCTCAAGGAGCTGCACGTCGGGTTCCGCCCGGCCTGACGCCGAGTCCCGCGACGCGCGCCAGGCTCGCCTCACGCGTCGCGCCGCGAACGAACCACCCGTCGTGCACCGACGGCGCGTTCGTGGCCGTCGAGGAACCGTACGGGCCCGGCCAGTAACGTCGACCTGTCGACCACTGCGGTGCCGTGGAACACCGTGGTTCCCCAGGAGATCCGGTTCGGTCCAACCGACCCACGCATGTGAACGGGCTCGGACGGACACGCCGTCGTTCCACCGGTCGGTACCGGGCGGTCGAGAGGTCCCACGGCGCGGTGCGAGCTGCCGCCAAACCGTCGGCAGCTTCCTCTTGTTCGGCACGAGGCGGGACAACCTTGAGCGTAGATTGACGTTGCACCGACGTCGCCGGAAGGCCGCGGGTGGGCCGACCCTGCCGTCAAGGCACTCGATGACCTCAAGCGCGACGGCAAGCGCGCCGATGATCACCCCATGGTCAGCAGTTGTCGTCACCTCCCCGGGGGAGCGGGAAGATCTCCGGTAGGGGTGGCCGGTGACGGTCGCCCGATCCCGGTCGGGTCACCTTCATCGGAAGGATCGTCCCGATGAGCCGCCTGTCAGCCGCGGCTCGGGTGCTGCTGTCGCTGGGTGCGTTGCTGGCGCTGATCGTCGGGTTCACCAGCGTCGAGATCACCCGCGCCTTCGACCGGATCGAGGCGGCGTCACGGATCGACGAGACGGCCACCAGGATCGCCCAGCTCCTGGACCTGGGCGCCGCCGTGGAACGTGAGCGGGGATACCTGACGGGCGTAGCGTTCGCTTCGGGTCTGGGGGCCACGCCCGGCATGATCCTGGCCTTCACCGGGGTCGACATGGACGTCCAGATCGCGCAGGTGCGCCAGCAAGCCGACGCGCTCGTCGCCGCGCTCGGAGCCGACTCGCCGGTCTCGGCCTCGGAGCTGGCCACTGCACGACACGCGGGTCCCAGCGGACTCGGTCCCATCGTGGCCCGCCTCGCCGAGGCCCGCGACGCGGCGAGGGCCCGGCTCCAGGCGTTGGCAGCCGACGTCGGCGCATCGGGTGGACTCGGGTCGGCCGTCGACGACCTCGCCACGGTGTCCGAGCTCGCTCCCGGCGTCGTCTCCCAGACGTTCGCCGCGCTCAACGTCATGGTCACGTTCGACGATCGGCCCATGGCCGACCGCGTGAAGGACCTCCTTCTGGCCCAGGCCACCGTCCATCAGCTGTTCGCCAAGCTCGCGGACCGAACCAACGCCGCTGGCGATGCGGCGCGGGCGCTGCGGGATTCCGCTTCGTACGGCAAGATCGACGAGCTGAGCTCGACGCAAGCGTCGGCCAAGCTCGGCGGCGGGGCGCCGCGGCCTGTGGGGTTGAACGAGCTCACCAGCCTGAGCAGTCTGTGGAAGGCCACGGGCGACAACCAGCAGCTGAGCACGGCCGTTCTGGTTTCCACGGTGGCCGAGCTCCGCGCCGCCACCCGACAGATCGCGGCGAGCGGCCGCATCCAGGTCGTTCGTTCGGTCGGCGGCCTTGCCGCAGCCCTTTTGCTCATGCTGCTGTGCGCGCTCTGGATCGTCCGCACCGTGGTGCGCCCGATCGTGGCGTTGGAGCACCACGCCGAGCAGCTCTCGGCGGGTGACCCGCCCGAGGCACCTCTGGCGCTGGAGGGCGCTCGCGAGATGAGGGTCGCCGCCGCGGCGATGAACCGACTCGTCGAGGCGCTGCAGGTCGTGGAGCAGCAGGCGACGGCGCTCGCGGCCGGCGACGTGGACGACCCGGTGCTCGTCCAGCACCTTCCCGGCCGTCTCGGCGCCGCACTCTCGGGAGCGGTCGGCCGATTGTCGTCATCGATCGCCACCTCGCGCTCGGTCACCGAGCGCCTTGCCTTCGAAGCCACGCATGACGGCCTGACCCAGCTCCCGAACCGGCGGGCGGCGCTTTCCGCGCTCGAGGTCGCCACCATCCGGCCCACTGCGCCCGACCGGCTTCTCGTCGCCCTGTTCATCGACCTCGACGGCTTCAAGCGCGTGAACGATCGCTACGGCCACGAGGCCGGAGACATCGTCCTCCAAACCGTCGGTCGCCGACTCGACGCCGCAACACGCGAAGGTGAGTTGGTCGCGCGACTGGGCGGTGACGAGTTCCTCGTCCTGGCCGAGGACCTGAGCGATCATTCCGATATCGACGCGTTGTGCGACAGGGTACGCACGCTCGTCGAAGCCCCCATCGACCTCGACGGAGCGACGTCGGTCGCGGTCGGTGCCAGCATCGGCGTCGCCGTACACGGACCCGGCCAGCCCGCGGACGACCTGCTCCGCGCGGCCGACCAGGCCATGTACACCTCCAAGGCCTCCTCTCGCCGGAGATTACCCCGCAGCCGGGCCGCGCCGAACCGCCTAGCGCCGTCGGGAATGGTGGACTCCATGCCACGCGTCGTCGACGAGTGCCTCGGCTCTCGAGCAGCTCCTCGACATCGCCCGCCCCGGTGCGGCGGTAGACGCGCCCGAGCAGCGCATCGGTGAAGTACAGGTTGCTCTCTACCTCCACGGCGGCGGCTACGTCGCCGGCCCGATCGACTCGCACCGCAACCGTCGACATCCCCGGCAAGGGCGAGCCCGGCTCCGTCGTGTGCTCCCGGAGTCCGGCTTGCGTCCCGCTGCGGCCCGGCCCGAAGTGGTCCGGGCGCTCGGGCCAGCACGTGCAGAATGCCACGGGCATTCGTTGCCGGACGCGCCGCCGGTAGGCGATACGGTCGCACCGTGGTCGTGCGACGTGAGCCCCTCGAGTTCCCGACCGGTCGGGCCGCCGTGGCGGCCGCCCGGGCCAAGGCCGGGGCCAAGCGCGCCGCCGCGGGCAAAGCCGCCCGCAAGGCCGAGGAGGAGGCCGCGGCCAAAGGCGGCGCCACCGGGCGCAAGAACGCCGCCAAGGCCACGTCCGCGCACTTCGAGGCGTTCGCGGCCGACATCGTGCTGTTCCACGACGACATCGACCAGGGCTCGCTGTTCGGCATGCCCTGCCTGCGGGTGCACGGCAAGGCCTTCGCCGGCTCCTACGACGGCGGCGTGGCCTTCAAGCTGCCCGCAGCGCGCTACAAGGAGGTGCGCCGGCTCCCCGGCGTGACCGCGTTCGACCCGTCGGGAGACGGCAAGCCGATGGGGACGTGGCTGGTGGTGCCGTCGCCGTACCGGCAGCAGTGGCGGGCGCTGGCCGACGAGAGCATCGCGTTCGTCGCCCGCGGCGGCTGAGGCCGCCGGCGCCGAAACTCAGCTCGTGGTGAGCGTCGTGCCCTGCACGGCGTAGAGCGCGTCGAGCTTGTCGCGCAGGAACCGGCCGGCCGTGACCGGCTCGTATCGAGCCGGGTTGTCCGCCGAGGTGCACGACGGCAGGCACTCGACCACCGAGTCGTCGTTCGGGGTCTGGAACAACACCAGACTGAGGCGCCGGAGATAGGGCGGCTCGCCCGCCGGCGGCACGACGCGATGCCAGGTGGAGCGCCACCGGTCGTTCGTCCACCGAGCCAGCAGGTCGCCGACGTTCACGATGTACGCGCCTTTCGGGGCGCACACCGGGTGCCACTCGCCGGCCGAGTCGCGCACCTCGAGGCCCGGCCGGCCGTCGGTGGCCAGCAAGGTGATGGAGCCGTAGTCGGTGTGGGCGCCGCCGCGGAACTGGCGGGGGCCGGGCCGATGATCGAGCGCGGGATAGTGATTGGCCCGCAGCGTGAGCGCCGCCCGGTCGAGGTGCGGGGCGAAGAAGCCGTCGGCGAGGCCGAGCGCACGGGCACACAGGCCCATGACGTGGTCGGACAGCGCCACCGTCGACTGGAGGTACGCGGTGAACGCCTCCCGGAAACCCATGATCTCGCCCGGCCACCGGTTCGGTTCGAGCCGACGGTCGTGACCGGGGTGCACCGAGAACGTCTCGGACAAGTCGGGCAGCGTGAGCTCGCCGTTGGCGTACGCCTGCGACTCGTTGCCCAGCCGGCCGTAGCCGTGGACCTGGCCCTTGCCCGACGCCACGGTCTCCTTCACCTCGCGCGGCTGGTCGAAGAACGTGCGCGCCGCGTCGAAGGCGCGGGCGACGGTGCGCGGGTGGATGCCGTGGTGGACCACCGACATGAAGCCCACCGTCGTGAGCGCCTCGTCGATGGCCAGCGCCGCGCGCGCCCGCGCCGACTCGCTGTCAGCGGTGCGGGCCAGGTCGATCACCGGGACGTCCATGTCAGCCTCCTTCTCCCTGCGACGCGCCCACCAGGTCGGCCAGGAGCCGCCGGTACGCCACGCTCAACTTGTCGGCGCGGGTGTGCACCTCGGTGCGCAGATCGAGCGCCAGGCCCATCTCGTCGTAGGCCTCGAGCCCGGGGCTCTCGTTGTGGAACCAGACGCGGCCGTCGGTCGTGTCGAGCGCATCGACCGGCGCGTCCATGAGCGTCACCCCGACGACGGTACGGCCGGGCCGTAACGGGCGTGGGCGCGCGCCGGTGACGGGCGCGTGAAGGCCGCCTTGCGCGTAGCTGACTAGACCAGGTCGTGCTGGCGCAGCCGGTCGAGCAACCCGTCGAGGCGGGCCTGCTCAGCGGCGTCGAGGCGCTGGAGCGGCGGGCGGCAGGGTCCGACCGGGATGCCGACCGCTTCGGTGGCGGCCTTCACGTACGGCACGTACTTGCCCTCGCCTTCGAGCAGCGAGAACAACGGCAGCAGGTCGGTCATCAGGGCCCGGCCGCGTTCGATGTCGCGTTGCACCACGCAGGTCTCGTAGAGCTGCACGTGCGCCCGCGGCAGGAAGTTCGATGCGCCGGCGACCCACGCCCGGGCGCCCCACAGGAAGAACTCCAGCGCCTGGTCGTCGGCCCCGCAGACGGGTGTGAAGCGGCCGTCGAGGTCGACGACGAGGTCGTGGAGCTTGGCGATCGACCCGCTCGACTCCTTGACCGCGACCACCTCGGGCACGTCGACGAGGCGACGCAGGAAGTCGGTCGTCATGTCCACGCCGGTGCGCGCCGGGAAGTTGTAGAGCATGATCTCGAGCCCGATGTCGGACGCCAGGCGACGAACGTGGTGTTCGAGCTCGTCGTGCGACGGCAGCGAGTACGGCGGCGGCGCCACGAGCAGCCCGACGTAGCCGAGGTCGCGGGCGTAGGCGGCCAGCTCCAGCGTCTCGTCGGGGTGGGTCGAGTTCACGCCGGCCAGCAACGGCACGCGCCCCTGCACGGCATCGGTGACGACCTCCAGCACCTCGGCCCGCTCGGCGGCCGACTGGGCATAGAACTCGCCGGTGGTCCCGCCCGGGATGAGCGCGTGGACACCCGCCTCGAGCAGCCAGTCGATGTGGTCCCGCAGGACCGCGGCGTCGATCTGACCCAACGCGTTGAACGGGGTGACGATCACGGTGTGGATGCCGTCGGGGATGCCCACGGATGCCTCCTGTTCGCGAACCTCGGGATGCCGAGGCACGGCGACTGTAGGTGTGCTCTGGCGATGGAGTCGGCGTCAGTGGCCGTCGAGCACGTAGCGGAGCGCAGCGTCGCTCAGCCCGGGCGACACGTGCTCCTCGTCGGCCAGGCCGACCAGCGAGCAGTCCGACCCCGCCGCCTTCCAGCGCTCGCACGTCTCGATGCTGGCCTCGGGGAGCACCACCGCGTCGGCGGTGCCGTAGAAGATGCGCATCGGTGCGCCGCCGAGGCGATCGGGGGTGAGCGACGCGCCGGCCACGAGCACGGCCTCGTCGACCATCGGGTACCGGTGCGCCAGGTCGGCCACGATCGAGCCGCCCGCCGAGATGCCGAGCAGGGTGACGCGGCAGCCGGTGGCCAGCGCGGCCTCCACCGCCGGCGCGACCGCCTCGGTGGCCCGGTCGTGCGTGCGGCGGAGCGCCGGCGGCGTCGTGTCGATGTCGGCGCGCGGGTACCACGGCTGCGCAGGGTCGTAGCGGACGTCGGGCATGTCGGGGAGCATCGGGTAGTCGACGTTCCACACCCTCACCCCCGCACCGCGCAGGGGTTCGGCCCACGCCAGCTCGAGCGCCCCGGCGTCGCCGAAGAAGTAGCCGCCGCCGTGGACGAGCACGGCGGCCCGGCAGCGGGGCGCCTCCGCGGCGGGCGGGCCGTCGAGCACCACCGGCGCGGCGGCCGGCGCCGGGGCCGCGACCACGGCGATGGTGGGTGACGGGGCGAACTCGCGCACCCCGGCCACCTGCGGGCCGGCACTGGCCGGCGACGCCGCCGGGCCGGGCAGTGCGAGGGCACCGGCGACCAGCGCCGCGCCCGACGCCACCAACGCCGTGAACCGCCCGATGCGAACGCGCCGCCCCTCCACGGCCGTTCCATCGGCAGCGACGGGCCGGGACAGAGGAAAACCCGAGGGGGTTCTCGACAGGCCTCAACGTGGGCTTCCCCGCACCGATGGAAGGGGAATCCACCGGAAGGCCCGTGCTCATGCGCCGCGTCCTGCGCCATCTCTCCATCACCGGCAAGCTCACAGCGCTCGGCGCCGTGGCGGTGCTCGCCCTCGGGGTGTTCGCCGCGACCGCGCTCACGACGTTGTCGGCGGTCCGCATCGGCAGCCCGCGGTACCAGCTGATCTCCGACAACAACGCGCTGCTGGCCGACGTGCTGCCACCGCCCGAGTACCTCGTCGAGTCCTACCTGCTCGCCCACCAGCTGCTGGCCGCCGGCCGCAAGCAGGACGCCGCCGAAATCGACCGGATCGCCACCTACGCCCGCACGCTGCACGCCCAGTTCGACGATCGCCTGGGGGTCTGGGAGGCCAACACCACCATCGACCGGGACACGCGCGAGCTGATCACGAAGACGTCGGCCACGCCCGCCAAGAACTTCCTGCAGCTCTTCGAGACCGAGCTCGTGCCCGCCGTGCGCCGCGGTGACCTCGCGGCCGCCGGCGAACTGCTCGACGGGCGCATGACCGAGCAGTACACCGCCCACCGCGCCGCCGTCGACCAGATCGTGCAGCGCAGCACCACGGCGGCCACCACCATCGAGTCGTCGAGCCGGGCCACGGCGGAGAGCCGCCAGCGTCTCCTCGTGGTGGTCCTCGTGCTCACGCTGGTCGCCCTGGTCGTCATGGCGGTGGCCATCGCCAAGTCGATCAAGAAGCCGTTGCGGACCCTCGAGTCGCGGCTCGCCGAGATCGCCGACGGCGGTGGCGACCTGACGACCCGGCTACCCGCCGACTCCGACGACGAGCTCGGCCGTGTCGCCGACTCGTTCAACCGCTTCGTCGGGCAGCTCGGCGGCACCGTCACCCAGATCCGGGGCAACGCCGAGGGCCTGCTCGCCGAGGCCAACACCCTGGCTGACGCCAGCCGCACCGTGTCGAGCGCATCCGACGAGACCGAGACCCAGGCCAACGCCCTGGCCGACGCCTCGAACGCCGTGGCCGGCTCGATCAACACCGTGGTCGCCGCCACCGAGGAGATGCAGGCCGCCATCAGCGAGATCGCCCGCTCGGCGAGCGAGGCCGTGGGCGTCGCCGCCGACGCCATGATGGCCGCCGACCGGGCCGACGAGATCATGGGGACCCTCGGCACCAGCTCCGACGAGATCACCGACGTCGTCCGGTCGATCACCGGGATCGCCGAGCAGACGAACCTGCTCGCCCTGAACGCCACCATCGAGGCCGCGCGCGCCGGCGAGGCCGGCAAGGGCTTCGCGGTCGTGGCCAACGAGGTGAAGGACCTGGCCCGCGCCACCGCCGACGCCACCGGCTCGATCAGCGAGCGCATCGGCGCCATGCAGCGGGCGGCCACCGACGCCGTCGGGGCGCTGCAGGACATCCGGCAGATCATCACCCGCATCAGCGACGCCCAGAACATCATCGCCGCCGCGGTCGAGGAGCAGACGGCGACGACGCGCGAGATCGAGAACGGCGTGCGCCAGGTGGCGCTGTCGGCCGACTCGATCGCGGAGGGCGTCCAGCGGACGGCGGCACGCACGGGCGAGATCTCCTCGGGCGCGGGTGCCACGAGTGCGAGCGCCCGCAACGTGGCGACGTCGGCCGAGCAACTGCGCGAGCTCGTCGGCCAGTTCCGCACCTGAGGGCCGAGCGCTAGGCCACGAACGCCTCCAGGCTGGCCAGCTGCTGCGCGGTGCCCACGGCGATCAGCACGTCGCCGGGCTCGACACGGTCGTCGGGCTCCGGGTTCGTCGTGAACGAGCCATCGCTGCGCCGCAACGCCAGCACGAGCGCACCCGTGCGGTCGCGCAGATGGGCATCGCGCAGCGAACGCCCCGCCATTGGCGACGCGCTCGGGACGCGCACCTCCTCGAGACGGAACTCGAGCGTCCCGTCGTGCATCACCACATCGACGAACTCGGCCACGTTCGGCTGGAGCACGAACGCCGCCATGCGGGCGCCGCCGATTCGTTGCGGGTTCACCACCCGGTCGGCGCCGGCGCGGCGGAGCTTCGCCTCGGTGGCGTCGAGCCGGGCCCGGGCCACGATGAACAGCTCCGGGCGCAGGGCGCGGGCGCTGACCGTCACGAACACGTTCCCGGCGTCGGTGTCGAGCGCCGCCACGAGGGCTCGGGCGCGGTCGATGCCGGCGGCACGCAGCGTGTCGTCCTCCGTGGCGTCGCCCACGACGTGGGGCAGGTGCAGCCCGGCGAGCCGCTCGGCGTCGTTGTCGATGACCACGACCTCGTGGTCGCCGGACTCGATGAACCCTGCCAGGGCCCGCCCGACCCGGCCCCATCCGCACACCACGATGTGGCCCTGCATGCCGGCGATGGTGCGATCCATGCGACGCCTCCCGATCTGGTCTCGGACGTGTCCGTCGAGCACCGCTTCGAAGACGGCGCCGAGGGCGTAGAGCACGGTGCCCGTGCCGACAAGGATGAGGACGATGGTGAACGCCCGGCCGCCGGCACCGAGCGGACGGATCTCGCCGAAACCCACCGTCGTGACCGTCGTG
This sequence comes from Actinomycetes bacterium, assembly GCA_031423915.1. Classification (GTDB taxonomy): domain Bacteria; phylum Actinomycetota; class Acidimicrobiia; order Acidimicrobiales; family Ilumatobacteraceae; genus JANMAT01. Next base: position 11,367 of record JANPGL010000077.1, read on the forward strand.
ACGGTCTGGTAGAGCGCATCGAGGACCCCGAAACCGATCGCCACGTACCCGACCGTGCCGACCACGAAGACGAGGCCCACGGCAACCAGCGCCAGGCGCAGCCGACGCGTCGCCCGGGCCGCCGGGTCGTCGTGTCGGACGGAACGCCTCATGTCCCGAGACTGGACCGGATCGCCGGAGGGAACCAAGGCCCGACGTCCCGAGCAACGGTCCGGACGTCACAACATGCGAGTGAGATGACAACCGGGTGACGCATGCCGTAACGTGATCGTCACGATGTTGCCCGGCGTCCGCAGGCCCACCCCGAACCGCCGGCGCCGGCTCCTGGCCGTGGCGACCGCCCTCGGGCTCTCGTTCACCATGGTCGCCCCCGCACCCCAGGCCGGCGCGGCCAGCCCGGCCGACCAGAAGAGGGCCGAGGCGAAGCGCATCGCCGCCCAACGCGAGAAGCTCACCGCCGAGGCCGAACGGCTGAACGAGCAGGCCAACCAGACCGAGGATCAGCTCGGCCAGCTGGCCCAGCGGATCGCCGACACCGACCGCCAGCTCGGCGCGCAGCGCCAGGCCGCCGACACCATCAGCAAGGAGGCGGCCCGGCTCGCCCTGAACACCTACGTCCACGGCGACGTGGCCGACGGCATCGGCGCCGCATTGTCGGACGACGGCGCCACCAACCTCCAGCTCCAACGGGGCTACAGCCCCGTGGCGCTCGGCGGCTCGAGCGACACGCTCGACCAGGCCCGCGCCGTGCAGCAGGACAGCGAAGCCCTGGCCGCCACGCTCGACGCCCAGCGCAAGCAGCAGGAGCAGCTCCGCACGACCCTCGTCGACCGCCAGCGAGCGATCACCGGCACGCAGGCCAAGCTCGACACCATGGCCCAACAGGTCGACGCCGACCTGAACCGCCTCGTGGCCGAGGAACAGGAGGCGGCCCGCGTCGCCGCCGAAGCGGCCGCCGCCGCCAAGGCCCGCGAGAAGGCGGCCGAGCTGGCTCGCCAGGCCGAGGCCGAACGGGCCAAGGTCGCGGCCGAACGGGCCAAGGCAGACGCTGCCCAGGCCGCCCAGGCCGCCGCCGCCACGACCCGGCCCCGCCCCGCGGCCAACGGCGCCGCCAGCACGACCGCGGCCTCCGCCCGCCAGGGCGCCG
>JANPGL010000078.1:0-1962 GCA_031423915.1 Actinomycetes bacterium
TCGATCACGTTCAGGTCGGCACGCATCCCGGCGGCTACGACGCCGCGGTCGAGCAGCCCGTAGACCTCGGCCGTGTCGCGGGTCATCTTCCGCACCGCCGTCTCGACCGGGAGCTTGTCGCCCACGCGATCGCGGGCCCAGTGCTCGAGCATGTGCGTCGGCACGCCGGCGTCGCAGATGGCGTTGCAATGGGCGCCGCCGTCGGCCAGCCCGACCACCGTGGTGGGATCCTGCATCATCTCGAACACGGGGTCGTGGGTGTACCGGCTGAAGTTGAGGATCGGGATGTTGAGCAGCCCACGGCCGCCGCCCGCCAGCAGCACGTCGATCACGACGTCGCACGGGTTGCGGTGGTCGCGCGCCGCCACCGCGGCCACGCTCTCGTCGGCTCTCGGTTCGTAGCGCGGGCGGTCGAGGCCGAGCGGGAACATGTTGTCGAAGTCGAACGGCTTGCGGACCCAGGCGGGCCGGGCCGCGTCGAGCTCGGCGACCAGGCGGGCGCGCAGATCGGCGTCGGCGGCGATCCGGGCCGCCTGCTCGGCGGGCCCCAGCGCGGCCAGCGCGGCGTAGCTGGCGCACTGCTGCAACGGGTTCAGCTTGGCGCCGATGCCCATCAGGACCATCGGCGACCGTCCGTGGATCTGGGGGTACAACGGGACCCCGGCGCGCCGGGCCTCGCCCGCCAGCGAGAGCATCGTCCGCCAGGCGTCGGGGTCGGCGTTGTGCTGCACGAGCACGTACGTGACCGGGCGCCCCGTGGCCGCAGCCACGCGGCGCATCCACTCGACCTCGCGGACCGGTGCGTTCAGGTCGTCGCCGGTGACGCCGGCCGGCGCCAGCTCGAGGACGCCGCGGCCGAGCTCGCCGAGCACCGACGCCACGGCCACGATCTCGTCGTGCTCGGCATTGGTGCCGGGCACGATGGCACCGTCGATGGCCCGGTGGGCGAGCGTGCGGTTCATCGACAGCCCGAGGGCGCCGGCAGCCACGCCGTCGCGCACGATGGCGGCCATCCGGGCGATGTCGTCGGCGGTGGCCGCGGCGTCGAGGCAGCGGTCACCCATCACGTAGGCGCGCACCGCCGCGTAGGGCACCTGGGCACCGAAGTCGACGACGCGCGACAGCGAGCCGATGTGGTCGAGGTACTCGGGGAACGACTCCCACGCCCACGTGATGCCCTCGTGCAGGGCCGTGCCGGGGATGTCCTCCACGCCCTCCATCAGGCCGACGAGCCACTCTCGCCGGTCGGGCGCCACCGGAGCGAAGCCGACGCCGCAGTTGCCCTGGACGATGGTGGTGACCCCGTGCCAGCAGGTCGGCGTGACCAGCGCGTCCCACGTGATCTGGCCGTCGAAGTGGGTGTGGATGTCGACGAAGCCCGGCGTCACGAGCAGGCCGTCGGCGTCGACGACCTCCCGGGCGGCGCCGTCGACCCGGCCGACCTCGACGATCACCCCGTCGCGCACGGCGACGTCGGCCGTGCAGCCGGGCGCCCCGGTCCCGTCGACCACCGTCCCACCGCGGATCACCAGGTCGTGCATGTCGGTCCCCCTGTCCCCGGTCGCCACCCTACCGTCGCATCCGAGATCGTTCGGGCGAACGGGAATACTGCGGACGAAGGTTGCGTTCGCAAGCACATGACGACCATCCCCGCCAGCCATGCCGACCTGCTCGATTCGAAGGCCCTCGCCCACGTCGCCACCATCGGGCCCGACGGCGCCCCCCAGAACAACCCCGTGTGGTTCGCCTACGACGGCACGCACCTGTTGTTCAGCCAGACGACCGGCCGCCAGAAGTACCGGAACCTGAAGGCCTCTCCCGCCGTGGCCCTTTCGATCGTGGACCCGGCCAACCCGTACCGCTACCTCGAGGTGCGCGGCGTGGTGGACGAGATCGTCGACGACACCGACAACGCCTTCATCGACTCGATGGCCCAGAAGTACATCGACCAGCCGACGTATC
>JANPGL010000079.1:0-9364 GCA_031423915.1 Actinomycetes bacterium
GCTGCTCGCGCTGGGGCGTGGTCGCCTTCTCGAGTTCGCTCGACCAGGCCGGTCCCTTCGCGCACACCGTGAAGGACACCGCGCTCTTGCTGCAGGTGATGGCCGGGCACGATCCCAAGGACTCGACCTCGGCGCCGCTGCCCGTGCCGGACTTCGCCGCCGCCTGCACCGGCGACGTGCGCGGCCTGCGTATCGGCATCCCGCGCGAGTACCGCATGGACGGCATGTCCGACGAGATCGAAGGGCTGTGGGCGCGCGGCATCGAGATGATGAAGGCGGCCGGCGCGACGACGGTCGACATCTCCCTGCCGCACACCAAGTACGCGCTGGCGACCTACTACATCATCGCGCCGGCCGAGGCGTCGTCGAACCTCGCGCGCTACGACGGCGTGCGCTACGGCCTGCGCGTCGACGCCCCCGACACGGCGGCGATGAACGCGGCGACGCGCTCGGCTGGCTTCGGCGACGAAGTGAAGCGCCGCATCATGCTCGGCACGTACGCACTGTCGGCCGGGTACTACGACGCGTACTACGGCAAGGCGCTGCGCGTGCGCCGGCTCATCGCCGACGACTTCGCCCGCGCCTACGAGCACGCCGACGTGCTGCTCACGCCCGCGTCGCCGACCGTCGCCTTCCCCCTCGGAGCGAAAGGCGACGACCCGCTCGCGATGTACCTCTGCGACACGTACACGATCCCGACGAACCTCACCGGTCACCCCGGCATGAGCGTGCCGTATGGCACCGGCGCCGACGGTCTGCCGGTGGGCGTGCAGGTGCTGGCCCCCGCGCTCGGCGAGGTCGCCATGTTCCGCACCGCCGGCGCACTGGAGGCGAGCCTGTGAACGACACGTTGATCGACGGGTGGGAGATGGTGATCGGGCTCGAGTGCCACGTCGAGCTGCTCACGGCCACGAAGATCTTCTGCGGCTGCCCCAACCACTTCGGCGACGAGCCGAACACCAACGTGTGCCCCGTGTGCCTCGGCCTGCCGGGCTCGCTCCCGGTGCTGAACCGGCAGGTCGTCGAGTTGTCGATGCGGCTCGGCGCGGCGGTGAACTGCACGATCGGTGGCTCGATCTTCCACCGCAAGAACTACTTCTACCCCGACATGCCGAAGGACTACCAGGTCTCGCAGTACGACCTGCCCATCGACACCGACGGCCTGCTGGTGCTCCCGTCGGGCTTGCGCGTCGGCATCGAGCGGGCGCACATCGAGGAGGACACCGGCAAGTCGACCCACGCCGGTGGCGACGGCCGCCTGCACGGCAGCGACTACTCGCTCGTCGACTACAACCGCGCCGGCGTGCCGCTGCTCGAGATCGTGTCCCGGCCCGACATCCGTACCGCCGACCAGGCCCGCGAGTACCTGAGCGAGCTGCGCGCCATCCTGCTGGCCACCGGCGTCAGCGACGCCAAGATGGAGGAGGGATCGCTGCGCTGCGACGCCAACGTGAGCGTGCGCCGCCCCGGCGACGCGTTCGGCACGCGCTGCGAGATCAAGAACCTCAACTCGATCCGTTCGCTCGGCCGGGCCATCGAGTACGAGGCGCGCCGCCAGATCGCGGCGCTGCTCGACGGCGAGACGATCCGCCAGGAGACGCGGCACTGGGACGAGACCGACGGGCGCACGCACACGCTGCGCGTGAAGGAGAACTCGGACGACTACCGCTACTTCCCCGAGCCCGACCTGGTGCCGCTCTCGCCCGACGCGGCGTGGTTGGCCTCGGTGCGGGCCGCGCTGCCCCTGCTGCCCGCACAGCGCCGGGCCGCCCTGGCCGAGCTGCTGGGTGTGGACCCGGCCGACGAGACCGTGGTGGTGCTCGTCGAGCGTGGCCGCGACGACCTGGTCGCCGCCACCGTGGCCGCCGGAGGCGACGCGGCGCGCGCCGCGGTGCACCTGCAGCACAACACGCCACCCGAAGGCGACGCGCCCGTGAGCGCCACGGCGCTCGCCGCTCTGACCCGTCTGGAGCTCGACGGAAAGCTCACCGCCACGCAGGCCAAGTCCGTGGTGGCCGAGCTGGTCGCCGCCGGCGGCGACGGCGACCCCGCATCCATCGCGGCGGCGAAGGGCTTCGAGGCCATGGACTCCTCGGCGCTCGTGTCCGCGGTCGACGCGGCGATCGCCGCCCAGCCCGACGCCTGGGCCAAGTTCCTGGCCGGCGACGACAAGGTGGCGGGCGCATTCGTCGGCTCGATCATGAAAGCCACCAAGGGCAAAGCCGACGGCAAGGCCGTGACTGCGCTGCTGCAGGAGCGGCGGACGGCGGGAGCCTGACGTGGCGCTGCCGGCCGGCGTGACGGTGCGGAGGTTCGTCCCGCACGACGCCGACCGGCTGGGCGACATCTGGATCGCCGGCTTCGCCGACGGCGTGCCCGGCGTGGCGCCGGCCCACACCCCCGCCGAGATCCGTGACCACATGGGCCGCGACCTGCCGGCCCGCGCCGAGGTGTGGGTGGCGGCCGACGCCGACGACCGCGCCCTCGCGTTCGTGGCCGTGGAGGACGGATGGGTCGAGCAGCTCTACGTCGATCCACCGTGGATCGGGGGTGGCGTCGGCGATGCCCTGCTGACCGTGGCCAAGCGCTCGAACCCCGCGGGGCTGCAGCTGTGGACGTTCCAGGTCAACGCCCGGGCCCGACGGTTCTACGAAGCCCGCGGGTTCGTGGCGGTCGAGCTGACCGACGGGGCCGGCAACGAGGAACGTGCGCCCGACGTTCGCTACGTCTGGTCCGACCATGCCTGACGCATCGCGTCGCATGGTCCCCGTCGTCGAGCGGCGCGCCCGCCTCGGCACGCGCCATCTGTTGGCGACGGCGGCCAAGGTCGTCGACGCCGTGGCCGTGGCCGAGGCAGTCGTGGCGCTGCACGCCACCGATCCGTCCACGGTGTACCTGAGTGCCGCGGCACGGCTGAGCACGCCGTCGCTGGCGACCGTGGAGCGCTCGCTGTACGACGACCGCACGCTCGTGCGCCTCCTGGGCATGCGCCGCACCATGTTCGTGTGCTCGGTGACGGTGGCCGGCGTGGTCCAGGCGTCGAGCACCGACGCGCTGGCGCCGAGGTTGCGTCGCGACGCCGCCAAGCTGGTGGTGCAGGGCGGGGTCGCCGACGACGGCGAGCGCTGGCTCCACGAGGTCGGCGAGGCGACCGTCGCTCTGCTGCGCGAGCGGGTCGGCGCCACCACGAACGAGTTGTCTCGCGCGCTGCCGGCCCTGCGGGCCAAGGTCTCCTACGCCGCCACGGGCGCCACGCCGGCCGGTGAGGTGGGTGTGGCCAACCGCGTCATGACGGCGCTGGGGGCCGAGGGTCGCATCCTGCGCGGTCGCCCCCGGGGCAGTTGGGTGTCGAGCCAGTACGAGTGGGCGGCGACCGACACCTGGCTGCTCGGCGGGCTCCCCCGACCTCCGGCCGACGACGCCCGCGCCGAGCTCGTCCGCCGCTGGCTGCACCGTTTCGGGCCCGGCACCGAGACCGACGTGAAGTGGTGGACCGGCTGGTCGCTCGCCCACGTCCGCAAAGCGCTCGTGGCCGTCGGCGCGGTGCCGGTGATGACCGATGACGGCGCCCCCGGCTACCTCCTGGCCGACGATCTCGAGCCGGTCGAGCGCCCCGAGCCCTGGGCGGCGTTGCTGCCCGCCCTCGACCCCACCGCCATGGGCTGGAGCGAGCGTGGCTTCTACCTCGGGCCGCACCGCGATCCGCTGTTCGACCGGTCGGGCAACATCGGCCCCACGGTGTGGTGGGAGGGCCGCATCGTGGGCGGCTGGGCGCAGCGACCCGACGGCACGGTCGTGCACCGCCTGCTGGAGGACATCGGGGTCGACGGCCGTGCCGCCGTCGACGATGCCGCAGGTGTCGTCGAGGCCGTGGTCGGCGGCGTGCGCGTGTCGCCGCGGTTCCCGACGCCGCTCCAGCGCGAGCTCTCGCGCTGAGCGCCGAGCCTCGTCGGTAGGGTGGTCCGTCGTGCCCGGTCCGTCGTTCGCCCCGTTCCGGCACCGGGTGTTCGCCCTGTTCTGGGTGGGGGCGTTCGTGTCGAACGTCGGCACGATCATGGAGCAGGTGGCGCTGGGCATCTACGTCCAGCAGCGCACGGGCGAGGCGGCCTGGAACGGGGCGGTCGCCGCGCTCGGCTTCCTGCCCACCGCGCTCCTCGGGCCGCTCGGCGGCGTGCTGGCCGACCGGGTGTCCCGTCGGACGCTGATGGTGGCCACCACGACGGCCAGCCTCACCCTCGCCGGGGTGATGACGGCGTTGGTCGGCACGAACCACGGGGCGCCGGCAGCCATCGCCGCCATCTCGTTCGCCACGGGCTGCGCCAACGCGCTGGCCTTCCCGGCGTTCCAGTCGATGCTCCCCGACCTCGTGCCCCGGGACGACCTGATCGCGGCGATCGGGCTGTCGGGCGCCCAGTGGAACCTGGCCAGGGTCGTCGGCCCGGCGCTGGCCGGCATCACCGTGGCCTTCGCCGGGGTCACCACGGCACTGGCCGTCAACACCGCCAGCTTCACGGCGGTGCTGGCGGTCCTGTGGGTCGTGCGACTACCGCCCCCCGGCCGGTCGTCGGTGGGCATGTCGGTGCGTGCCGCCTTCGCCCAGGGTCTCCGCTACGTGCGTCGCGAGCCGGCGATGTGGATCGCCACGCGCACGCAGGCGGTCAACTGCTTCTTCGCCTCGGCGTACATCGGGCTGGTGCCCGCCGTGGCCCGCAAGGTGTTCGGCGGTGGCGAGGGCTTCACCGCCGCCCTGTCGACCGCCATGGGCATCGGGGCGGTGTCGTCTGCGCTGGCGTTCGGCGCACTGGTGCGCCGATTCGAGACGCGGCGCGTCCTGGTGACGGTGACCGTCGCGCTGCCCGTGGCGACGGTGCTCTACGCGCTGGCACCGACCCGGCCGGTGGCGCTGGCCGGGCTGGCCGTGCTGGCGTTCTGCTACCTCACGTCGCTGTCGACCGTCTCCTCGGTGGCCCAGGTGCGTTCACCCGCCGACCTGCGCGGCCGGATCCTGTCGGTCAACACCGTCACGCTCGGCCTGCTGTACCCGCTGGCGGTCTCGATCCAGGGTCGGTTGGGCGACGTCGTCGGGTTGCGCGAAGCCATGCTCGTCTTCGCCGCCGGCCATGTCGCCGTGCTGGTCGTGGTGCGCCTCGTCCGGCAGGGGATCAGCGCGCCGCTGGACGCGCCCTCGCAGCTCTCGGTGGCGTCGTTGGCCTGACGCCACGGGGCTGCCTATCGTCCCGTCCATGCACGCCGACCTCGACCACCTGTTCGACCTCTCCGGCCGCGTGGCCATCGTGACGGGCGGGTCGCGCGGCCTCGGCCGTTCCATGGCCCTCGGCTTCGCCAAGGCGGGCGCCTCGGTCGTGGTGGCCAGCCGCAAGGTCGACGCCTGCCAGGCCGTCGTCGACGAGATCGAGGCGGTCGGCGGGCACGGTCTGGCCGTCGCCGTCCACATGCAGGAGCCCGACGAGGTGCGTGCCCTCGTCGACGTGACGGTGGCCCACTTCGGTCGGCTCGACATCGTCGTGAACAACGCGGCCACCGTGCTCGACCGCACGCTCGAGGCGCTCGACCTCGACTCGTTCCTCGGCGCCCAGACCGTCAACCTGTTCGGCCCGATGCTGCTGGTCCAGGCCGCTGCGCCCCACATGGCCGTGCACGGCAAGGGCTCGGTGATCAACATCTCGTCGATCTCCGGCGCCCGGGCCACGCCGACCCGCTACCTGTACCCGCCGATCAAGGCGGCGCTGGTGCAGGTGACAAAGTCGCTGGCCGTCCATCTGGGCCCGCAGGGCATCCGCGTGAACGCCATCATGCCGGGCACGTTCCTCACGGACATGGTGCGCAAGGCGTACGACGAGGACGCCCGCGTGCGGGCCGCCCGCATGGTGCCCGTCGGTCGCCTCGCCGAGCCCGACGAGATCGTCGGCCCGGCACTGCTGCTGGCCAGCGACGCCGGCTCGTACCTCACGGGTCACACGTTGGTGCTCGACGGGGGCGCCACCGTCTGAACCCGGGTTTGCCGAGTGGTCCCGCCGCCAAGTGGGATAGGGAGACCATGGGCGACGACCTGTTACCGGACGAACCGGACCTCGAGCTGCTGCACACCCGCGACTACCAGGTGCGCAGCTACCGCAAAGGCGACCACGTCCTGCTGCGCGGCGCCGTGCGCGACCGCAAGCCGGCCGGCATGTACCTGGCCGACGACCCGGAGCCGCTCCAGATCCATCACATGATCGTGGATGTCGAGGTGGCGTTCCCGTCGATGGAGATCGTCGACGCCGATGTGGTGTTCGAGACGCACCCGCACGGCCACTGCCCGACGATCGCCGACCACTACCGCAAGCTGATCGGCCTGTCGATCGCTCGCGGCTACACGCACAAGGTGCGCGAGCTGTTCGGTGGCCCGCGCGGGTGCACGCACACCACGGCGCTGCTCCAGGCGATGGCCCCGGTGGCCATCCAGTCCGTGTGGTCGATGCGGGCGGCCACGGCGTCGGCCGACGGTGCCGTCACGCTGCCGCGGCCGCGCACACCCGAGGAGCGCAAGAACATGCTGGCGTTCAACCTCAACACGTGCCACGTTTGGGCGGAGGACGGCGAGCAGATGGCGGCGATCAACCGGGGTGACGAGCCCGAGATGCCGCTGTGGATCCGCGATCGTGCGGCCGCCCTGGACATCGACCTCGAGGAGATGCGCGACCGCTGGCGCGGCTGAGGCGCCAGGGCCTCAGCGGCGGCGCTTGCCTTCGCGCTGGCGGCGCATCCAGTCGCGGGCGACCGCGGGATCGCTCGGCGGGCGGAGCTGGGCGGGGGAGTGGGCGCACAGGCCGGGAGCGACGGGCACGGTGATGCCGTCGTGGTCCATGTCGGTCGGTTCGCTCGGCGCATCGACGACCACCGCCTGGTCGTCCTTGGGCTTCTCGAGCAGGTCACGCAGCGCGACCATGGCACCCGCCAGCATCGCCCCGGCGACGCCGTACCGCTTGCGGGCGTTCCGGACGACCTCGTTGCCGGCCGGACGGTCGCGGAGGCGGGCATCGACGAAGTCCTCGGGCGCGGGCTCCCCGTCGGGCCCGAAGGTTTCGTCGAATCGCTCGTCGGATCGCTCGTCGGGCGGTTCCTCACGCACGGGTCAAGCCTATGGGCCGTGTGAGGGGTGCGCTTGAGCGCGTCCTGAACGTCACACTCGAACCCTTGAGCGCTTGTTGCGTTTACCTGACCACGATGAGTGCTTAATCTTTCGTTAGGAAAACCGGAAGCCTGGCGGGAGTGATCGTGGTGCGGCGACGCAAGCTGTTGAACCTCAGCATGGTGTCCCTGGTGGCCGTCGTGCTGCCGGTGCGCTCGGGGGCCGTCGACCCTGCCGCCACCACCCGCAACGGTGAGGCCGCCATCCGGGCCCTCGGGGGGCGCCTCGCCGCCGCGGCGCGGAACGCGGGCTCGACGCCCGAGGAGCTCAAGGCCCGGCTGCGCAACGACCCGACGATCCACGTCGACAAGGCGGGCCGGGTGCTCGCCGTCGACACCGACCTCGCCGGACCCGCCGTGGGCGGCGCGGCCGCCGCCACGACGGTCGTGGCGCAGGCGCCCTACGTCGACACGTTCCGACTGCACAGCCGTCCTGGTGCTCAGCGCGTCATCTACCTCGACTTCGACGGCCATCAGGTCACGGGCACGGCCTGGAACCAGAACTACACGGGCGCGGCCCCGTTCTTCGCCGAGCCGTACGACAACGACGGCTCGCCGGGCTCGTTCTCCAACGGCGAGATGGACGTCGTCCAGCGCGTGTGGGCCCGCGTCAGTGAGGACTACGCCCCCTTCGACGTCGACGTCACCACCGAGGAGCCGCCCCAGGCCGCCATCGACCGGAGCTCGTCGACCGACCAGACCTACGGCACGCGCGTCGTGATCACGAACACCACCAGCGTGTACTCCCGGTGCGGTTGCGGCGGGGTGGCCTACGTGGGCGTGTACGACCTCGCCACCAACCACGACTACTACCAGCCCGCCTTCGTGTTCACGAAGGGCGTCGGCAACGGCGACAAGAACATCGCCGAGGCCGCCGCCCACGAGGTCGGCCACACCTTCGGGCTCTACCACGACGGCACGGCGACCGCCGGGTACTACGCCGGTCAGGGCCCCTGGGCGCCGATCATGGGCGTCGGCTACTACAAGCCGGTCACGCAGTGGAGCCGAGGCGAGTACACGGGCGCCAACCAGTCCCAGGACGACCTCGCCGTCATCCAGACCCACGGTGGCACGCTCCGCGCCGACGACCACGGCGACACCTTCGCCGCCGCCACTCTGCTGAGCGGTCCCAACCTGTCGGCCGCCGGGCGCATCTCGACCGGCGGCGACAAGGACGTGTTCACGTTCGTCGCCGGAGCCGGCGGGGCGTCGCTGCAGGTGAGCCCGGCGCCGTACGGTCCGGACGTCGACCTACGACTCGAGCTGTTCGACGCGGCGGGTGTCACCCTGGCCAACGCGGACCCGACCGCAGGCATCACCTCGGCCGACATCGCCTACGGGCTGGACGCCGCGGTCACGGTCACCCTCGACCCCGGCACCTACTTCGTGCGCATCTCGTCGGTCGGGTCGGGCAACCCGCTGAGCACCGGCTACTCGACCTACGGCAGCATCGGCACCTACACGGTGTCCGGCACGGTCGGCCAGGCCGACACGAACAACCGGCCCCCGGTGGCCGTCGCCGCGGCCACGCCCACGGGAGCGGTGCCCGGTCAGACGATCGCCTTCTCCAGCGCCGGGTCGCTCGACCCCGACGGCACCATCGCCTCGTACCGCTGGGACTTCGGCGACGGTACGTCGTCGACGATGGCCAACCCGTCCAAGGCCTACACGACGGCGAGCAGCTTCACGGCCACGCTCACGGTGACCGACAGCCTCGGCGCCACCAACGCCGCCAGCATCGTCATCGACGTGCTGCCGGCGAGCGTGCGGGTGCAGTCGATCCGCATGTCGCTCGTCACCCGCGGCGGGCGCACCACCGGCACGGCCCTCGTCACCGTCACCGACTCGATCGGCCGGCCCGTCAAGGGCGCCACGGTGCAGTCGAACTGGACGGGTACCACGACCTCGCCGGCGAGCGGCACGACCGGCACCTCCGGCACGGTGCTCATCAAGTCGCCCGCCACCACCGCCAAGACCCCGACCTTCACGATCACGGTCGCTTCGATCAGCGCCGCGGGCAAGCCGTACGAGCCCCGCCTGAACCTGATGACCGAGGCCACGGTCCGCCGCTGACGCCACCGGCGCCGTCCGCTCGGATCGCACGACCGGGGCCCGCTCGTGGGGCCCCGGTCGTCTCGCGTTCCGGGCTGGGGTGCTCCCGGGTCAGGTTCGA
>JANPGL010000080.1:0-2933 GCA_031423915.1 Actinomycetes bacterium
CGGCGTAGGAGTCGGCGATCTTCTCCTGCACCATCTGGTGCTCGGCGATGACCTTACCGTGTGATTCGCGGCTCAGGGCGCGCTCGCACATCATGTCGAAGGCGAGCTTGCACTGGGCGAGGGTGCGCATGGCGTGATGGATGCGGCCGCCGCCGAGCCGGCGCTGGGCGAGGACCTTGGCGCCGTCCTCCGGACCCAGCAGGTGATCGAGGGGGACGCGGACGTCGCGGTAGATGATGTGGTTGTGGCTGCGCGGCTCCGGCTGGATCTCCACGCCGGGCGTGTTGCGCGGCACGACGAACATGCCGTTCGTGCACATGACGAAGAGGATGTCGGCGGCTCGCCCGGCGGACGTGAACCACTTCTCGCCGTTGATCACCCACTCGTCGCCATCTCGAGTCGCGTACGTCTTGAACAGATTCGGATCCGAGCCACCCTGCGGTTCGGTCATCGAGTAGGCCGAGAACATCTCCTGGGCCAGCAGCGGCTTGAGCCAGCGCTCCTTCTGCTCCTCGGTGCCGTAGGCGGCGAGCATCTCCATGTTGCCGGTGTCGGGCGCAGCCGCGCCGAACAGCTGGGGCGCCGCGGGGTAGCGGCCGATGACCTCGTTCACGAGCGCCAGTTTGAGCTGGCCGAAGCCGGGGCCGCCCAGGTCCTCGTCGAGGAACAGCGCCCACAGCCCCTGGTCCTTCACTTCCTGCTGCAGGGTGCGGACGTAGGCCTTCACCGCCGGGTCGGGGGACCGCACGGCGTGCGGGAACACGTAGTGGAGTGGCTCGACCTTCGCCTCGCAGAACTGCTTGATCCAGTCCAGCTTGGCCTGGAACTCCGGTTCGGTCTCGAAATCCCACGACATCGCTCGGCCCTCCAGCCCCCGTGATGGCGAGCGCCCCCCGTGCCCGCCGTTGAAGAAGCTACCCGACCGATCAGCACCGCCGACGCCCAGATCGCCGCCACGTGCCGAAGCCATGCCGCGACCCTCGCCACCCGGAACACGGACGACTTCGCCGACACCGGCATCGCCACGGTCAACCCATGGGGCATCCCTGGGTCACCCGCGGTGGCGGATCGTGGCGGTGGCCGGCGCAATCCGGCCGCTCGGTAGGGAGCGTCAGCGGAGGGCGAGCGTCTGCCAGCCGTCGGTGCCGTTCACCTTGGCCCCGATGTCGTCCAACGTCATGACGTCGCCCCCCCGGGCATCACGTCTTCCAGTGGAAGCCCTGCCACGGGCACGTATGCCCTGGTCAGCGGCCGATTTACGCCTCGTGAGTCCTCAGCGAGTCCTCAGCTCGCCAAGCCGACTCGATGGCGGCCCTGATCCGGTCGTCGTCGCCGGGCCACAAGCTGGCGTAGGTGTTGAGCGTTGTCGTGGGCGTCTCGTGGCCCATGGCGACGGCGACCGCCTTCACGCTGCACCCGGCCGAGATGAGCGACGACGCGAAGGCGTGGCGCAGGCTGTGGAACCGCCACGTGCCCGGCGTGAGTCCGGCGGCCCGCTGGGTCTGGCGCCACGCTCCGTTGAAGGCGTTCTGGTCCATGAAGTCGCCGGCGACGTGGAGCAGCACGCCGTCCCTGCCGGGCCCGTACGTCTTCACATGCCGGCCGAGCTCGTCGACGACCGATGACGGCACGGGGACGCTGCGCAGGCTGGCCGAGGTCTTCGGCTCGCGCAGCGCCAACGTCGGCCGGTTCGAGAGCTGGCGTCGGACGTTGACGGTGCGCCGCATGAAGTCGACGTCGGCCACGAGCAAGCCCTGAGCCTCGCCAGCGCGCAGGCCGACATGCGCGCCGAGGATGATCGCCGCCCGGAAGTGCGCCGGCGCCAGCTCGAGGAACTGGCGCACCAGCTCTGGCGTCGGGATCTGTAGTTCGCTCGACGACTTCGGCAGGCGCTTGCCCGCCGTGGCCGTTGGATCGACGGCGAGCACCTGGTCGTGCAGCGCGGCGCGCATGAGCGTGCGGAGGTGTTGGAACTGCACCTTGACCGTGGACGGCGCCATCTTGGCCGTCATCGCCACGATGCCTCGCTCGACGTCACCGCGTCTGATGCTGGCCAGTGGGCGGTCAGCGCCGAGCACGTCGGTCCAGTGTCCGAACGCGCGCCGCGCTACGTGCATCGTCGCCGGCCGCCAGGTCTGCCGTGCCAGGTGCGTCTCGACGTACTGGGCGAACGTGACGCGCTGCTGATCGGGCGAGAGGTACGTGCCACGCCCGATGTCCGCCTGGATGGTTGACGCGAATGCCTTCGCGTCTTTGCTCAGCTTGAAGTGGCGAGCGAGCTGCGGCCCACCGGCGTACTCGCGCCAGCGGACCCGATAGCGAACGTTGCCGTTCTTGTCCGTTCGCTTCTCGACGCTCGCCACTAGGCCGAAGCTTTACCACGCTGGGTCGGTGGCAGGTGGCCTTTGTCGCGTGCCGCCATCACGCGCTTGCCTGCCGTGGAGCGGTTCATGTGCAGTCGTTCGGCCACCGCATCGACCGGGTTGCCTCGCAAGGCCCACACCTCCCGATAGATCGCCGCCACCTCGCGCAGCTCGTCGTCGCTGATCTTCTTGCCCTTGCGCCGGTCGTACACCTTGGCCCGGTCGGCGTTGTGGCGTCGACTCTCGGCCGTCTTGTCGCCCTTCGCTCGGGCTGTTGAGCTTGCCGTGATGTTGCGGCGTGCGTCGCGAAGGATCTTGGCCAGCGGGAGTGAGCGCAGGTCGGTGGCGTTGAGCGGGCTGAGTTCGCCGCCTAGCGGTGTGACCGTGTCGCCGGGTTGCCAAGTGCCGGTCACGGCGTCTTTCGTGGCTGGCGTCGTCGCTGTCTCGATCACCAGCCGGACGGGCTCGGCGCGCCCGTCGGTGCGAGCCCAGTGCACCCACATCTGCCAGAGGGCACCGCTTGGTGCAACCCAGTGCTCGAGCGAGATGACGTCGTCGACGGCGAGTGCC
>JANPGL010000081.1:0-10256 GCA_031423915.1 Actinomycetes bacterium
GCTGGGAGTACCACGGCGAGTACTTCGACTTCCCGCTGCGCAACGTGGTGCCCAAGCCGTGGAGCCGTGACGACGAATACAACTTGCTGAACCATGCCCTCGATCAGGTGGAGCTGGCCGACAAGCTGGGGTACGACTACGCATGGGAGGTGGAGCACCACTTCCTCGAGGAGTACAGCCACTCGTCGGCCCCCGAGGTGTTCCTGGCGGCCGCGAGTCAGCGCACGAAGAACATCCGGCTCGGTCACGGCATCGTGCAACTGTCGACGAACCACCCGGCCCGCGTGGCCGAGCGGGTGTCGACGCTCGACCTGCTGAGCCACGGCCGCGTCGAGCTGGGCGTCGGCGAGGGTTCCAGCGTCACCGAGCTGCACCCGTTCGACCGACGCTTCCGCGAGAAGCGCGCCGTGTGGGAGGACGCCATGCGCTGCCTCATGCCGATGTTCTGGAAGGAGGGTTGGGAGTACCACGGCGAGTTCTTCGACTTCCCGCTGCGCAACGTCGTACCCAAGCCGCGCCAGACGCCGCACCCGCCGTTGTGGGTCGCCTGCAGCCAGCTCGAGACCATCCAGATGGCCGGGCGCCGCGGCATCGGCGCGCTCGGCTTCCAGTTCGTGTCGGCCGAGGCCGCCAAGGCGTGGGTGAACGCGTACTACCTCGCGTTCACGCAGCAGCTCGACAAGCTGGCCGACTACGCCACCAACCCCAACATCGCCGTCGTCAGCCAGTTCATGTGCGCCGAGACCGACGAAGAGGCGCGCGCCCGGGCCGACGGGGCGACGTTCTTCCAGTTCGCCCTGGTCTTCTACAACACGCACGGCCCGGTGGTGCCGGGCACCGTGAGCCTGTGGGACGAGTACCAGGAGTGGAAGCAGACGCCCGCCGGCCAGAAGCAGCAGCACGGCGGCCTCGTCGGCTCGCCGGCCACGATCCGCGAGAAGCTGCACCGCTTCGCCGAGTCGAACGTCGACCAGGTGATCCTGCTCAACCAGGCGGGCCGCAACACGCACGAGCACATCGTCGAATCGCTCGAGCTGTTCGCCCGCGAGGTCATGCCCGAGTTCCACGCCATGGAACCCGAGCACGCCGAGTGGAAGCGCAAGGTGCTGGCCGGCCAGCTGGAGCTCGAGGAGATCGACACCACACCGTTCACCCGGGTGTCGAACCAGACGCCCGCGTCGAAGCTGCGCGACCTGGGCGTCACCCCGGACAAGGCGGCCGTCGCCGGCTGAGCTGCGTCACCTCAGCGAATCGGTCGACCACCCCTAGCCTGTCGACGTGCCCCTCCACGACCCGACCCCCGCCACGGCGGCCAACTGGCCGCCGCCGGCGCCGGTCGCCGCGCTGGTGACGGCCGGGTGGTACGACGACCCGCACGGCCGAGGCGCGCTGCGGTGGTGGGACGGCTCCGTGTGGACGGATCACGAGCACGGCTCGCGGCCCGTGTCGTTGCGGGCCGCCGGCATCGGGCTCGGCGTCCTCGTGCTGTCCCGCGTCGGTGTCGAAGCGGCCATCGCACCGCTGCGCGACACCGCGGTCCCGGTCTGGGTGCTTGCGCTGGGCTTCTACGTGCTCGTGTTCGGCGGGATGGTGGCGGCGGGCCGGGTGGCGCTGTGGCCGGGCCGATCGTTCCGGAGCTGGCTACGTCAGCAGCTCCGCGCCGCCGACGTGGGGCAGGGCCTGCTCGTCTGGCTGACGGCGATCGCCACGGCGATCGTCACCGTCACGCTGATCCGCACGGTCGGCGCGCCCTTCCGCAGCAACGGCGACGTCGTGGCCATCTACCGGGACCGCGACGCTGCGCTGTTCGCGGTGACCGCCCTCGCGGCCGTGATCGGTGCGCCGATCGTGGAGGAGCTGTTCTTCCGGGGCCTGGTCCTGCACGGCCTGCGGTCACGCCTGCCGGCATGGGCGGCCGTGGCGATCCAGGCGGTCCTGTTCGGCGCCTACCACGTGATCCCGTCCTACGGCACGGCCAACATCGGCCTGGTGATCGTGCTCACCGGCTACGGCGCCGCCTTCGGCGCGTGGGCCGTGCACACCGGCCGGCTCGGGCCGACCATCGTCGGTCACGCCCTCACGAACTCGCTGGCGCTGATCGCGCTCCTCGCCCGCTGACGGCGCGTCCGGCGAACGCCGACGGGCAGACGTCCCGGTACGCCGTCATCGCGCCCGCCGACGTGGCCGACACGATGGCGTGCACCACCGCCCGCGTCGCCGTCGTGCCGGCGGCGGCCAGGATCTCGTCGAGCTGCACGGGACGGCCGTCGGCGTAGCGGTGGGCGGTGCTCTGCCCTTCGCCGAGAGGTCGACCGCCGGTCGCCACCGAGAACACGACATCGCCGTCGGCCATCAGGTGCAGCGGGTCGATGGCGCGGGCCAGGCCGTCGTGCACCACCTCGGCCAGCTTGCGGCACTCGACCTTCGTGAGGTCGGCATCGGTGGCCACGATCGCCAGCGTCGTGTTCCGCGGCGGCGTGGCCATCGCCGCGTCGGCGACGGCGTTCAGACGTTCGGTGTCGGCGCGCGTCGGGCGTCGTAGGCGGAGCTCGCCCGGCAGCAGGTGCCGAGCACCGAGCAGCTCGCCAGACGGTGCGTGCCAGGCGCGACCGGCGGAGTTCACGACCACGAGCACCGCCACCGTCTGCCCGCCCGCGAGCACGGTGCTGGCCGAGCCGATGCCGCCCTTGATGCCCCCGGAGCGTGCACCGGCGCCCGCCCCCACGGTGCCCTGAGCCACGGGCGCGACCACCCGGCGTGCCGCCGACGCGGTGGCGCGCCGCCCGAACGATGCGTCGGGCCGGTTGGCGAACGACCCGCGGCCGAGGTCGAACAGCACGGCCGCCGGCACGACCGGCACGACCTGGGTGGGCGCCGGCCCGACGGAGATGCCGATGCCGTGCTCCGCCAACCAGCCCATCACACCATCGGCCGCGGCCAGGCCGTAGGCGCTGCCGCCCGTGAGGCACAAGGCGTGGGCGCCCGGTACGAGGCGGTGCGGTTCGAGCAGGTCGGTCTCCCGGGTGCCGGGCGCGCCGCCACGCACCTCGCCCGAGGTGATCGACCCGGCGGGTGGCAACACGACCGTCGTCCCCGTCAACCAGCCGCGGCCGACGCGCTGGGCGTGACCGACACGCATGCCCGTCACGTCCGTCAGGTCGTTGCGTGGTCCGATCCGCACCGGCGCCCTCACGGCTGGGACCTCACGACGGTCGGCGCAGGAAACGGTGCGCGGTATCGACGTAGACCTCCGCATGGCGGGCGATGTCGTCCAACTCGACGAACTCGTCGGCCTGATGGGCGATCCACTTGCCGCCCGGTCCGTACACCACGCTCGGCACGCCGGTGCGGCTGGTGAGCACGGTGCCGTCGGTGGCACCCGGCACCCCGCCGAGACGCGGCTCCCGTCCCAGCACCGATGCGTGGGCGTCCCACACGGCCCGCACGAGCGGCGCGTCCGGCGCCACCTCGACGACCGGGCGGTCGTCGAGCAGCTCGACCTCGGCCGAGACGCCGCTGGCGCGGCCGGCCTCGACCGCCGCCGCCACCACCTCGGTCAGCAGCGCGGCGTGGTCGATGCCGGGGATGGTGCGCACGTCGAGCCACACCGAGGCGTCGGCCGGCATCACGTTCATCTGCACCGGTTCGCCGGCGCGCAGCACCGTCGGCGTGAGCCATGCCCGCCCGAGGAGCTCGTGCTCGCCCAGGCGGTCCTGCAGGTCCGCCTCGAGCGAGGCCGTGGCCACCAGGAATCGACCGAGGGCGCCGTTCGGGTTGATGCCGGCGAACGGCATCGCCCCGTGGGCCATGCGCCCGTGGAAGTCGACCCGCAGGCGGAGCGCGCCCTTCGCCACGATGCAGATCTCGCCGGCCTCGGGTTCGCAGCAGATCACGCCGTCGACGCCGGCCATGCGACCGGCCGCCACGAAGTGCTTGGCGCCGGTCATCATGCCCTCCTCGTCGCACAGCGCGGCCACCACCAGGCGACCGGGGAACGGTCCACCGTCGGCGACGGCGCGGGCGGCGAACAGCGCAGCGACGAGCCCGGCCTTCATGTCGGCCGATCCCCGCCCGTACAGCCGGCCGTCGACGACCGTGGCGGCGAACGGGTCGACGGTCCACCTGGCGACGTCGCCCTCGGTCACGACGTCGGTGTGACCCTCGAACATGAGCGTCGGCCCGGGCAGCCCGCCGTCGACGATGCAGTGGACGTTCGGCCGACCCGGCGCCACCTCGTCGCGCACGGGTTCCCATCCGAACGTCCGCATGGTGTCGGCGACGAAGGTCGCCGCCGGTTCCTCGCATCTCCCGGTCGACGGGTCGTACACGCTCGGGATGCGGACGAGCTCACGCACCGTCTCGACGAGCGCGGCGTGATCGATCCCCATCACTCCGACGCTACCGCTGTCCGGCCGGCCGGACCGAGCGCACACCGCCCGAGACGGGCGGCGTGGCGGATCAGGCGGTGGGCCAGAGGGGCCGATCGACCGTCCAGGTGGGGGACTGGCCCCAGCGGTCGAGGTAGGTGACCTCGTGCGCGGGCTGACGCGCCGCCACACCCCACCGGCCCGTCGGCACGCCGAACGTCACCATCGCGTAGAGGATCCACTCCTCGTCGGCCGGGGCGCCGAGCAACTCGAGCACCTCGGCCCGGTAGTACTTGAACAGGAGCGTGGTGAGCGACGTGCCGATGCCCTCGCCGCGCGCCGCCAGCTGCATCGACCACAGCGCCGGGTAGATGCTCGACTCACCCTGAGGTTTGCCGAAGGCGAACAGCAGGAGCGGCACGTGGTGCAGGTTGTCGGCCAGCCACTGGGCCGAGGCATCGGTGCGCTTGGCGGCGGCGACGATCGGATCGTTCGGGTCGCCCTCCGCGATGGACCGCTGCAGGTCGGCGTAGACCGTGGCGTTGAGCTTGTCGAGGCCGTCGCGGTACCACCCCTGCAGGGTGGCCTTCGTGTCCGCGTCGCGCACGAACAGGAACCGCCACTTCTGCTGGTTCCCTCCCGAAGGGGCGCGGATGCCCGCGTCGACGATGCGGGCGATCGTCTCGTCGTCGATGGGATCGGGCGTGACCCGTCGCATCGCCCTCGTCGTGTACAGCGCCTCGTCGAGATCCATGGCCGGGCACGGTACGGGAGCGCTGCGTCGTGATCCAACCGTCAGGCGCTGGTCCCGATCTGTCGGGCCAGGGCGAAGATGCCCTCGTTGCCCGTGCGCCACCGGACGGTCAGCTGGCAGTGAGCCATGCGCCAGCCGTCCTCGCCCCGAACGACCCGGTTCGAGTAGTGCCCGCCGAGCAGGCACCAGTTCACCGCGTCGGCCGGCCACCCGTGCGCCGCCAACGTGTCAGCGGTGAAGAAGTGCTGGGCCTGCAGCTCGATCTCGTACGAGGCCCGATCGTGGTCGTCGGCATCGAGGCAGAGCACGAAGTTGCCCAGGAGGTGCTGCGTGGCGTCGAAGCTGCCGTTCGTGCGGCGCACGTTGTCGACCCACACGTCCGCCGCCAGCGGCCCACCCGGACGACCGCTCCAGCTGGAGAAGTCGAAGTGGCACGGATCGGTGAAGCACGACCGGTACAGGCTCCAGTCGCGTCGGTCGATCCCCGTGGCGTACCGGATGGCGAGCGCGCCGATGGCGAGCCGATCCTCTTGCCGCTGGTCCCCGGACATGGTGGCCTCCTCGGATGTCGGCCGTCAGCCTGCCTCACGGGGTCCGTCCGCTCCCAGCGGGCCGGTCAGGGCCAGGCGGCGACGCCGTCCCACACGGCGCGCGTGACGCCCTCGGGGTCGCCCACGAGCTCGCGTTCGACGTCGATGCGCAGCACGTCGCGTCGGCTCGTCTCGTAGGTCGGCCAGGGGCACGACCCGCTGCGTGCGAACGCGAGCCAGGTGTCGGCCACGGCGTCGGCCAGCGGGGCCCGGTCGGCGCCCGTGCCGAGGAACAGCTCGACCCCCGGCTTGGCGAGGTTGTGGAACACGAACGGGATCTCGATGCCGTGGCAGGCGCCGAGCACGCCGCCGAATGCGGGCGTCGCCCACGTGAACCAGTACTGCCACGTGGGTGCGCCCGTGGCGGCTCGGGCTTCGGCGAGTCGAAGCGCCGGGATCCGGAACGCGCTGTCGGTGGCGATGGCCGTGGCCAGCTCCGGCGGTGCCGCACCAGGTCGAACCGACCGGTAGGCCTCGATTGCCCGCGGCGTGCCCTCCCCGAAGGTGCGGTGGGCCACGGTGTCGAGGGCGGCGGCGTCGAGCGTGGCGTGGCTCGGGTCGAACGCCGCGAACAGAGCCATCTCGTCGCGGGTGGTGCCGAGCAGCAGCGGAACCTGGCGCGCCGCCGCGGCTGCGGCCAGGGCGTCGACGGTGCCGGG
Organism: Actinomycetes bacterium; assembly: GCA_031423915.1. Lineage (GTDB taxonomy): Bacteria > Actinomycetota > Acidimicrobiia > Acidimicrobiales > Ilumatobacteraceae > JANMAT01. Next base: position 6,371 of record JANPGL010000081.1, read on the forward strand.
CAGCACATGCCCATCGGCCGTGGGTGAGGTGGCCGTGATCGACGCGTGCAGATCGGCGAACAGCTTCTGCTGCGCCTCGAGCACGTCCTCGACCGGCAGCGAGCCGAGCACCTCGAGCGCGCCGGCGGCGTCGGCATCGAGGCCGAGGTGGCTCAGCAGTTCGGCGGTGGCGGCGCGGGCCCGTTCGGCGCTGCGCAGCTGCCACAGGCTGGGGCTCTGGGCCACGGCCCGGTGGAACAACCCGTCGGACTGGGGAAGCGCGAGCAAGGCCACGACGCTGGCGCCCCCGGCCGATTCGCCGAACAACGTGACGTTGGCGGCATCGCCACCGAACGACGCGGCGTTGTCGCGGACCCAGGCCAACAGGGCCACCTGGTCGAGGAGGCCGAGGTTGCCCGACCCGGGGGCCACCCCGTGCGTGAACCCGAGCACGCCCAACCGGTAGTTGGCGGTCACCACGACCACGTCGCCACGGCCGGCCAGAGCGGCACCGTCGTACCAGGGCGAGCGGCCGGTGCCGGTGGCGAACGCCCCGCCGTGGATCCACACCAGAACGGGCCGACGAGCGTCGTCGCACGCCGGCGTCCACACGTTGGCGGTCAAGCTGCCGTCCTCGGCGATGGGGAAGTCCTCGCCGGCCAGGAGCTTGTCGAGCATCGTCGGGGTCTGGGCGGCCGCAGGGCCCGGCGACGTGGCGTCCCGTTCGCCGGGCCACGGACGTGGTGGTGCGGGCGCGGCGAACCGTGCCGCCTCGGCGTACGGAAGGCCCGCGAACGTGCGCACGCCATCGGCGCCCACGCGGCCGCGCACCGTCCCGGAGGGAGTGCGCACCACGACCGTGTCGCTCATCGTCACGAAGGGTAGCGAGGCCGGGCGGCGGTCCCACCGCCCCCGCCCGGGTCGGCCGTAGGCTGCCCGCCGTGCTGCGCCCCGATCCACCCCCGCCCGGCCCGTGGGACCACGTCCGCGGGCGGCTCCAACGAGCCGCCGGTGAGGCCGTCCGCTGGAGCTGGGACCGGGCCGTGGAGTTGGCGGCGATCGGACCCGACACCCGTGCCGGTCGGCGGTTCGGGGCCTTCGGTGACCGCAGCGTCATCTGCTTCCCGACCGGCACGCTGTTCAACGAGCGGTTCATCCGCATCGGCCGCCAGACGATGATCGGCCCCAACGTGACGCTCTCGGCCGGCATGGTGCCGGGGCAGCAGTGCGTCACCGACCCCGTCGTGCGCATCGGCGACCGGTGCCTGATCGGGCGGGGGAGCGGCATCGTCGGCCACCTCGCTATCGACATCGGCGACGACGTGTGGACCGGCCACTACGTGTACATCACCGACCAGAACCACGGCTACGAGGACCCCGAGCGGCCGATCTCGGTGCAGGTGCAGCCCGAGCGGCCCGTCACCGTCGGACGCGGGTCGTGGCTGGGCCACGGCACCATCGTGCTGCCCGGCTCCACCATCGGCGAGCACGTCGTCGTGGCGGCGGGCAGCGTGGTGACCGGGTCGCTGCCCGACCGGTGCGTGGCCGTGGGAGCCCCGGCCCGGCCGATCCGGGTGTGGGACGACGACCAGGGCTGGGTGCGGGTCGAGACGTCACGCCCGGCCTGACCGACGGTGCCCGAACCGATTGCCCTCAGGCCAGGTCCTGCGGCGTCTGGCAGCGGGGCATCACGTTCACCCGCGCGAAGGCGTTCATGCGGTTCGAGATCGGCGATTCCTTGTACGTCCGCTCGGCGAACGGGGCGTCCTTGCCGGCCTTGAGCTCGTCCGAGTGCGCTCGCCGGTCCTGGAGGTAGAGGTCCCAGTCAGCCAGCCACTCGCCGGTCAAGCGAGCGGTCTCGGCATCGGCCGGGACCAACGCCCGGATCCGGGCGATCTGTTCGGCGAGGATGTCGTTGGCCTGGTCGAGCACGACCGCCCGCTGGCGCAACGCCTCGGCGAGCGGCTCGATCTTGCGGAACGTTCCCGCTACCGGCAGGGCGTCGATGCGGCCCTTGGTGTCGAGGCAGACCGCCTGGGCGGCGGCGGCCAACGCCCGGTCGGGCACCTTGTCGGGCGAGTGCCGCGAGGCGAAGAAGAAGGCGTAGATCCACATACCGGTGGTGGCCAGGACGAACGCCATGGCGGCCACGTAGCTGATCGTGCGTCGCAGCGACCGTGGCGGGGCAACGGCGGGGGAGTCGGAGACCGGGAGCACCAGCCCAGGTTGCCGCACCGGGGCCGTCGGCTCCAGCCGGGGAACCCAATTGACGCGTGCCGTTCGTCGCCCGCTTGCTAGAACGGAGCCATGCCGGCGACCGGAGCCTCTCCCGCCGCGCGCCGCGGCATGCTCGTGCGTGGCAGCCGCATGCTCCGCCGCGAGGTGGGGTTGCACCCCCGGTTGTTCGCCATCGCGGTGGCGGGCGCCGCCGTGTACGGGGTGGCCACCGTCGCCTCGTCGTGGGCGCTGCGCTGGACGATCGACCACGCCATCCTGCCCCGCTTCGAACAGGGATCGGTGGGGACCGGGACCGTGCTGACCGGGTGCACGGCCATCGTCGTCGTCGGGCTCGTCCGGGCCGCCGGCGTCGTCGTGCGGCGCGGATGGGCCGGCCGCACCCAGTGGGCGGTGATCAGCAGCCTGCGCGGCCAGCTGGGCCGTCGGTACCTGGCCCAGCCGGCAGGTTGGCACCAGCGTCAGGTCACCGGTGAGCTGGTCGCCCACGTGGGCGTCGACTGCGACGCCGCCACCGACGCCCTCGGACCGCTCCCGTACGCCACCGGCGTGGTCGTGCTGCTCGCCACGGCGACCGTCGCCCTGCTGCGCACCGACCTGCTGCTGGGCGGCGTCGCCATCGCGCTGTTTCCCCTCATCAGCCTCGTCAACGTCTGGTACCAGCACCGGGTGCAGGTGCCGGCCGAGCTGGCCCAGGCGGAGCTCGGCGAGCTGTCGGCCCGCGTCCACGAGAGCCTCGAAGGCGCCCTCGTCGTCAAGGCCCTGGGACAGGCCGAGCGCGAGGTGGCCCGGGTCGCCGACACGGCCGAGTCGCTGCGCCGGGCCAAGTTGCGCACCGCGGTGATGCGCGCCGACTTCGAGGCGCTGCTCGACGGGCTGCCTGCCCTCACCAACGTGCTCCTGGTCGCCCTCGGCGCTCACCGGGTGGCCGCGGGCGCGGTCACGGTGGGCGACGTGACGGGGTTCGTGTACCTGTACGGCCTGCTGGTGTGGCCGCTGCGCATGATCGGGTTCCTTCTCGGCGACCTGCCCCGGTCGCTCGCCGGTTGGGACCGGGTACAGGGTCTGCTGGCCCAGCCCGTCGAACCCGACCCGGCCCACCGCCAGGGCGGCCCGCCCCCCGGCCTGGCCGTCGAGCTGCGGTACGTGTCGTTCCGCTACGACGAGCGGCCGGTCCTCGTCGCCGTCGACCTGCGCGTGACCGAGGGGTCGACGGTAGCCATCGTGGGCCGCACCGGCGCCGGCAAGTCGACGCTCGTCCAGCTCGTGGCGGGGCTGCTGGGCGCCGAGGAGGGCGTGGTGGCCGTGCGGCCGGGCACCCGTCGGGTCGTGTTCCAGGACGCCTTCCTGTTCGCCGGCACCATCGCCGACAACGTCGGCCTGTGGCGAACGCTGCCACCCGACGAGCCCGACCGGGCGCTGCGTCTGGCCGCCGCCGGCTTCGTGCACGACCTGCCCGACGGCGCCGCCACGGTGGTGGGCGAGCGCGGCGTGTCGCTGTCGGGCGGGCAACGCCAGCGGGTGGCGGCAGCCCGTGCGCTGGCGGCGCGCCCGTCGTTGCTCGTGCTCGACGACGTGACCTCGGCGCTCGACCCCGCCACCGAAGCGACGGTGCTGGCCAACCTGCGCAACGAGCTCGTCGGCACCACCACCGTCCTCGTGGCGAGCCGTC
>JANPGL010000082.1:0-3929 GCA_031423915.1 Actinomycetes bacterium
CAGGCGTCGACGAAACCCTGGGGGTGGATGCCGAGGAGTCCGGTGCCCCAGCCGTGTTGGAAGACGAGGGTGGCGAACCCGAAGCTGGCGGCGACGCCGATGAGGTTGAGCACGATCGAGGCGAGGGCGATCGTGAGGCTGCGGAACACGACGAGCAGCAGCACGAACGCCACGATCATGATGATGGCGATGGCGATGGGGGCCTTGCCGGTGAGCTCGGCGGTGAGGTCGTGGTTCTGCGAACCGGGCCCGCCTACGGCCGCAGTGGCCGAGACGGCGTGCACGGAGGTCCGGAGGCGGGCGACCAGGTCGGAGGTCTGCTGGCTGTCACCGGCGGTCTTGGGCGTGATGCGGATGGCGAGGCGGCCGCTGGCGGCTGGTTCCGTGGCGATGCGGGCGTCGGCCACGTCGGCATCGGCCGCGGCGACCTTCACGATCGCCGCGGCATCGCCGGCGGGAGCGGTGACGAACAGGGGAGCGCCCGCACCGGGACCGAACGAGGCGACGAGCTGGTCGTAGCCATCGCGGCTGGAGGCGCCGGTGTCGACCACGCGCGCACCGGGCATCCCGAGGCGCATGCCGAGCGCGGGCGCGGCCAGGGCGAGCAGGAGCACGAGACCGATGGCGAGCGTGAGGCGAGGGCGCTTCAGGGCTCCGGAGGTCCAGCGGGTCCAGCGTCCTTCGGCGGCGCGGTCGGGGTCCTTGTGGCCGCGGGCCACCAGCACCTTGTCGCCGAGGGCCACGAGGATGGCCGGGAGCAGGGTGAGTGATGCGATGGCGACGGCGACGACGGACAGGATCATGCCGAGGGCCATGGAGCGGAAGACCATGACGGGCACGATGAACACAGCGGCGAGGGAGAGCACGACGGTGAGGGCGGAGAGGAACACGGCCTTGCCCGAGGTGGCCAGGGTGGTGGCGATGGCGTCCTCGGCGTCCTTGCCGTCCTCACGCTCCTCGCGGTAGCGGGACACGATGAACAGGGCGTAGTCGATGCCGACGGCCAGGCCGATCATCATCGAGAAGTTCATCGACCACACCGACAACGGCATGGCCTCCGTGAGGAGGTGCAGGGTGCCGAACCCGATCGAGATGCCGGCGAGGGCGAGGATGAGCGGCATGCCGGCGGCCACGAGCGAGCCGAACGCGACCAGCAGCAGGATGATGGTGGGCAGGCCGGAGAGGAGCTCGGCCTTGTGGAGGGCCTGCTCGTTCTCGTGGTTGAAGTCGCGCCACACGGCCCACTCGCCCGTGGCGTTCGCGGTCGCGCCGGTGGGCAGGGTGATCGCCTCGACGCGGGTGATGAGCTTGCCGGCGGACTCGGGCAGGTCGGCGTCGGCCGACGCCGCGAGCTGCACCGGCACGATGGCGGCCGTGCCGTCGGGCGACACGAGCCCGGCCTCGGGCGACATCGAGAGCGGGTCGACCAGACCGAGGGTGCCGGGTGCGCCCTGCAGCCCGGCCACCAGCGCCTGCAGCCCCGCCGGGTCGGAGGCGATCGGGGTGGTCTGGTGGTAGACGACGGCGGCGGCTTCGGCACCGGCCTGGGGGAAGTCGCGGCGGAGCTCGTCGCGGACCTTCTGGCTGATCGACCCCTGCGCCTCCCAACCGGCACCCGACAGCGCCCCGGTGAGGGTAAGCGCCAGCGGTGCGGCGGCGAGGACGACGACGAGCCATACGAGCATCACGGCCCGACGGCGGCGCGCAGAGAAGCGGGCGAGCCGGGCGAACCACGGCTCGTCGCCGTGCAGGTCCGGGCCGGGTGGCGTGGTCGGGATGTTGGTGGTGGTCATGGCGGATCTCCGGCGGGGCGCGCGCCGTCAGCCGCATCGTGCGGTCGGGCGCTGGGTGGTGGTGGGTGACGCGAGCGTCGGGTCAGGCGAGTTTGAGGAACATCTTCTGGAGGTCGCCGAGCGAGAGGCCGTCGGCGGCGGCGGCCGCGGGGTCAGCGACGCACCAGGTGAGCCCGGCGGTCACCAGTTGGAGGCCGGCCTGCTCGAGGGCCTTGGTGGCGGCGGAGAGCTGGGTGACGATGTCCCGGCAGTCACGGCCGTCGGCCAGCATCTGCTGCACGCCGCGCACCTGGCCTTCGACGCGTCGAAGGCGGCGCTGCAATTGGGCCTGGGTCTTCTCCGGGAGATCCATGGTCGGTCAGCGTCCGAGGATGCGGCTCAACCAGGAGCCGCCCGATCCGGTGGGGGCGGGCGCTTCGTCCTGGCACTGGCAACGCTGCGTCGGCGGGACGTGGCCGAGCACCTGCTCGACGTGGGCTCCGCATCCGGCCCAGGAGGGACGCTGACAACGACTGCACGTGATCGCTCTGCACATACCCCCCAGGGTATCAGAACTCGCCGAAGATGCAACCCCTCAGGCGGCAGGCAGTGCGAGGTCGAACCGCGCCCCTCGTCCGAGCCCGGGTGACGACGCGGAGAGGTCGCCGCCGTGGGAGCGGACGATCGTTCGAGCGATGGTGAGGCCGATGCCCGTGCCGGTCGTGTGGTCGTGCCGATCGGCGCGGTAGAAGCGTTCGAAGACGTGGTCCAGCTGCTCGGCGCTGAGCCCACGCCCGGTGTCGGTCACCACGAGATGGGCCTGACCGTCGCGTGCACCGACCTCGACCGCGACCGAGCCGCCCGCTGGCGTGTAGGCGAGAGCGTTGCCGACGAGGTTGGTGATGGCTTGGACGAGGCGCTCGCGGTCGGCGCGGATCGGGGTCGGCGCGGCGGCGTGCAGCTCGACGCCGATGTCGTTGGCGGCGAACTGCGGTCGGAGGCGGTCGACGACCTCGGTGGCGATGCCGGCCAGATCGGTGTCGGCGAGCTCGAGGTGGAGCTGGCCTTCGTCCGCGTGTGAGGCGTCGGACAGGTCTCGGGCCAGCCGGTGGAGCCGGTGGAGCTCGGTGGTCACGGGGGCGGTCATCTCGTCGCTGGTGAAGATGCCGTCGGTGAAGCCTTCGAGGTAGCCGGTGATGGTGGCGAGGGGGGTGCGCATCTCGTGGGCGACGTCGCCGATGAGCGAGGCTCGTCGCTGCTCGGTCTGGGCGAGGACAGCGGCGAGATGGTTCACGTCGTGGGCGAGGGCGGCGAGCTCCCGCTCGGCGGGAGCGTCGACGGGCGTGTCGTAGCGGCCGGCGGCGATGCGCCGCGTGGCGGCGCGGAGCGCGTCGATGGGTCGCAGCACCCGCCGCGCCACGAGCACCGCCACGAGGGTCCCGACGGCGAGGCTGGCGGCCAGCGCAATGACGAGGGCGATGTTCAGGGCCGCCACGACGGCGTCGTGCTGGCTCGTCGCCGCGGCCGGGTTCCCGCCGCCGTGCCCGGCGCCGCGCATGCGCGCGTCGAAGAGTCGGGGCACGAGGAGGCGGACGGCGATGAGGAGTGTGACGGCCCCGGTGGTGGCGACGGTGGCGTAGGACGCGGCGAGGCGGGCGCGCAGCGAGGGGGGTCTCATGGCGGGGGTCCCGTGGTGAGCTTGTAGCCGACGCCGCGCACGGTGGCGATCCAGCGGGGGGCGTCGGCGTCGTCGCCGAGCACCCGGCGCAGGTTGCGGATGTGGACGTCGACGACGCGCTCGTCGCCGTAGTAGTCGAAGCCCCACACCCGCTCGAGCAGCTGCCGTCTACTGAAGACCCGGCCGGGGGCGCTGGACAGCGCGGCCAGGAGATCGAACTCCAGCGCGCTCAGCTCGACGGGTCGGCCGTCGACCCGCACGTCACGCCGGTCGGGGTCGAGTGTGAGCCCATCGGCCCCCAACCGGCCATCAGGCCGGTCGGCCATGTGCGGTCGGCGCAGCAGCGCCTTCACCCGGGCGGCGAGTTCACGCGGGCTGAAGGGCTTGGTGAGGTAGTCGTCCGCGCCCACCGAAAGGCCGATGAGGCGATCGGTCTCCTCGGTGCGCGCCGTGACCATCACGACGTAGGCGTCGGAGCG
>JANPGL010000083.1:0-1545 GCA_031423915.1 Actinomycetes bacterium
GGCCGATGTTCTTCACGCCGCCGTGGCTGATCCCTTGTGTGTCGAGGAACGCTGCTGCGGCTTCGAGATCGGCAATCGATCCAACGGTGAAGCTGACGTGGTCGAGCCCGACGCGGTCCTCGTGGAACGTGTCGGTGGCCACCGGGCGCAGCCCGAGCAGCGAGTCACCCAACTGGTAGATCACCCCGCCGTAGAGGAAAGCGAGTTGTTGTCGTGTCTCTGCGTCGGCATCCGCCGGTACCTCGTAGGCCACGGGAAGTCCGAAGACTTCGTCGTAGAAGGCGCGTGAGCGGTCGATGTCGGTGACGGTGAGTCGGACGTGGGCATAGGCGAGCGGCGTGATCGGCATGAGCCGACGCTACCCACCTCGGGCCCTGGGCGTTCAGCGCTTCCGATTGGACCGCTCGCCGAGTGGGGAAGGTAGTCCTCGGTCGTGCCGTCCGGCGCGGTCTCGTCGGAAGGTCGTGTCATGTCGGAAGGTCGTGTCATGTCGGAGATCGACGTCAACTCGAGGTTCCTCAGCCGCGTGGGCGTCCATGTCGAGGACGCGGGAGGGCCGGGCCGACCGGTCGTCCTGATCCATGGGTGGCCGTTGTCGGGAGCGAGCTGGAGCACACAGCTCCCGGCACTGACCGCTGCCGGCTACCGGGCGATCGCCTACGACCGACGCGGGTTCGGTGCCAGTGACAAGCCGCGTGGCGGATACGACTACGGCACGCTGACCGACGACCTTGAGGGTCTGATGGACGAGCTCGATCTCCACGACGTGACTCTGGTGGGTTTCTCGATGGGTGGCGGTGAAGTCGCCCGCTACGTCACCAAGTATGGACAGGACCGCTTGCGCAGCGTGGTCTTTGCAGCCGCGGTTCCCCCGTACATGATGCAGACCGACGACAACCCGGACGGTCCGCTCACCAAGGAGCAAGCAGCTGGGATGACGGCCGAGCTGACTGCTTCCCGTGACGCGTTCTTCGACACGTTCACGACGCAGTTCTTTTCGGTCGACGGAGAGCTCAGGGTCACCGAAGCGCAACGGCAAGCAGCAATCGGGTTGTGCCAGCAGTCGGACCAACAGGCTGCACTCGCATGTATGTCCTCTTTCGGCACTGAGGACTTCCGCCCTGACCTGTCCGCCGTGACCGTGCCGACGCTCGTCATCCACGGTGATGGCGACGGCGTCGTGCCATTCGAAGGCTCGGGGGCGCGAACACACGCGGCGATCCCTCACAGCCAACTCCACGTGATCTCCGGCGCACCACACGGATGCAACGTGAGCCATCCGGACGAGTTCAACCGAGCGCTTCTGGACTTCCTCGACTCTTGACCCCGCGAGGAGCGAGCTGGCGGATCCGGTATCCGGCGTGCAGTTCCTAAAACCGCTTGCACTGGTCTGGGCGATCAGCGGGCCTGCGCAGCGCTTGCGCCAGGAGCCCGGTCAGGATGACGGCGGCGCCGATCTCGACGACGAGCGCGAGCGCCGCCTCGGGCGAGGGGCTGAACCCGGTCTCGGTGAACCCGAAGATGCCCGACGATGTCCGGCTCAGC